>CAZZYE010000007.1:0-36341 GCA_964658145.1 uncultured Stigonema sp. | reverse complement strand
GTGGAACCAACGAACAATCATGCAGAAAGAGCAATACGTCCTGCTGTGATCTGGTGAGCCAGCGCTGCCGGAGGGAAACCCTCCGTAGGCGACTGGCGAACCCGAAGGGCGACGTACCAGTTTTGGTTCTCACTCCCCTTGCGGGTAGCACTTTTGTGGCGCGGATGTTAACTGTCGTGACTTCTCTAAAGTTTCAACGTCGCTTGGGTCGTGGAATTTATGACCAACGCAGTCAGCGCTACACGTTTTGGTGAACCTGCTCCTTCTTTACTACCTGACGTTAACTCGGATGACTTGCAAGTCATCAATGCTGCTTAATCGCAATTCCTCATATTTGCTGATTTACCTTGATTAAATATGCTGGAGTCTCTAGAGAGCCGGTCCAGTAGAAGTACTTGACGTAAAACGCAGAATATGTTTTTTGTCGAAATCGAACATTTAGGCTCTCCGTTTTAATGCGATCGCTCTTAACCAGACCTAAATATTTAGCCCAAAATAGGCGGCTTCCCCTGTTACACATAGTTTTGGTTTTGTCAACATATATTAGTGGACCGGCTATCTAGCATTTCTCCTCACAACTCCTTCAATCATTGAAATGCATTGTGCTTTAATCCACAAAGTTTCGTAGTCGGTTACTCTTGACGCAGAGCGATAAATTCCTGTATTTCGACTCGGGGTCAGCCACTGCTTGAGCGTTCGCTATTGGTAGATTCTTGATTGTTCATTAGTCTACTCTTATACTTGTACACCCCTGTATTGTCTCGTAACATGAATCAAGAATCAAACCGGATTCCCTATTTTTTACGTTCGCTTCGCGTCCCTGCGCTTCAAATCATCAAATAGTTACAACTTGATTGCCGGGTGGTGCGCCGCAGGCGCACCCCCTGAACGGTTACGATCGCACCCAAGTTTTGCAAAAATAAAGAACCCAGTATTATCTGCGAGGCTGAATCGCGAATAAGGTTGGTGAATCAATCCTGTGGTTTTTTTCCTCTTGCTCCGACCCAGAACTAATATCCACAGACGAGTCTAATGAGACTTGGGTAACAGCTGCGCTTTGAGAACTGGAATGTACTGCTTTAAGTTGGCAAAGACTTCAAGCCACTTTTCGTGAGGGTGTATATTAGTGTAATAAGTCAAGTGGAAGCTGGCACTTGTGGCAATGTTTCATTGCTTATGCAGCTTGAACGACCTACTTGGGCTGCCGCGCATGTTAACCTACTAAAAGGTCGCCGTCCCAGCCGCTGAACCAAAACTGTACTGACCAAGGCTGTTTTTTATCGACTTCTCTGCAGAGATTACCTTCAACTTTCTTCTCGGTATCGTTGACTTCAAAAGACCAGCTCACTTTCGTACCCAGCTTACTAACAATCCGATCGCTCCAAAACTCCGATTGTATGAATGGACATAATGGCAGAAAACTCCTTCCAGCTCAAAGTAGGTTCTTTTAGCATCTCAATAATCTTGTGAGAAACAAGGCAGAGGGTAGCGGGAGCTAAAGGGAAGAGGATTTGGGCGTTGGATCTGTTGTTGGCACAGGCTTCTTTGCCAAGGGAAGGGTTTTTCGGCGATCGCTCGATATTTCCTAAACTTGATAGTAGGTACAGACATTCGTTTCTGTGGGTCCTTAGAGGTTGTAGACAAATTATTTTATTTGCATGATACTTGCTGTTTAATTAACATCTGCAAGTAATCATTTATTATTAATTACACTATTGTATCTACCCAAAAGTAGATGTTATAGGGAATATTAAGTATCCCCACGGATAGAGGTTATGTTGCGAAAACTCGCTAATTTTTCATAGAGGCTCTCAAAAAGAGGAGCCAGTGCTGTGCGGAGGTTCTCTCCCTTGAGGCACATGGCATCGGGTTTTCTCATTAATATTGACATTGTTGGCAATAACCCCGCACATGAGTGAGAAGGTTTGCTCGTTTGGTTGAGTCGGTGGGGAGAGGGTTTACGCTCGGTCAGCGCCACCGTTGAAGGTAGTTCTGCAGATGACCCATTGTATTTTACCATGGGAGCAAAAAATAGCACTCATTGATTGGACACAAAAAGTTTGTCTTCCGAAGCCGATTGTAAAGCTGGGTCGATTGCAACCCGCGCCACCATTGCAGAAGACAGGAGGAATTTATTGTGTTCCTGTGCCTATGAATGGGCAAGACCCCTAATATCTCAAGCAATGGGTACTTTAACTCTGTCAATAATGTAGCTATTATTACTTGCTTATACGTAAGCTGGTTCTTGGGGATCGCCGTTTGAAAAAACTTTTCGATTTACTGGATTTACGGATTTATGCTTAGATGAGCGGTCCTCAAAGTGGGAAATTTTTTACTTTGGGGTCAAGTGGCAGAGGAAAGGGGAGTCTTCATCCTGAAAATAATGTAAACTAATGTAAAGAACAGCCTCTTAGTGTGAGGACTTTCTGATTGTCACCTCGTTAGCAATTTTATACCAAGTTCATGGAGCAAATAACCTCAACAGAATTTAAATTTAAATCAGAACTTCTAACAGAAGCACGAGTTAGTCTGGGATTGGCTGTACCCTTAGCAGTTGCTCAATTAGCTCAAACTGCCATTCCTGTGATGAATTCGGTAATGATGGGCTTGCTTGGTACTCAAAATTTAGCGGTGGGTGCTTTGGGTGTAATCACCTTTTTTACTCTGTCATCTATTTGCTCTGGTATTCTCAAAGCAGGAGGGGCGATCGCTGCCGAGGCTTTTGGCGCAAACAATATAGATAGAGTCAGCAGTATTACTGCTCAAGGACTCTGGCTGGTAGCTGCTCTATCCTTACCCGCAATGCTTTTGTTCTGGAACTGTGACTCTATACTGCCCGCCTTAGGTCAAGAAGAAAGCACCGTTTTATTGACAAAAAGCTATTTACATGGTTTGGTTTGGGGATTTCCTGCTAGAGTCGGCTTTTTATATTTAAAACACATTGCCACTGCCATCAATTTCCCCCAATTTGGCATGGTAATTATAGTTATCTCAGTACTATTGAATGTGCCTGTCAATTACGTGCTGATGTTTGGCGCCCTGGGTTTTCCTGCCCTTGGCTTAGCCGGAATAGGCTGGGGAACTACTCTCGTTTATTGGGTAAGTTTCTTAGCCTCAGTTAGTATTATTTATTTCCATCCTAATAGTAAGGATTACAAGCTTTTTCGCTATCTGCATCAGTTTGATAAAGAGGTATTTTTCAAAATTTTTCTGAGCGGATGGCCAATGGGAATCCAGTCGGGAATGGAGTCGGGGCTGTTCACCGTCACAGCAATGCTGATGGGAAAGTTGGGGACTGCCAGTTTAGCGGCCCATGAAATCGCTATCCAAGCATCAGAGATTTTTTTGACAATCTCAGCAGCAGTTTCTTTTGCTACTACGGCAAGAGTAGGGCAGATGATGGGAGAGAAAAATACTGGGGGAACACTCTTGGCAGCATTTGTCAATCTTGCCTTGGCTGTACTCTTTGCGTTTGTTGTAGCGCTGGGTTTTGAGCTGTTTGCCTCACGCATTGCTGCGATTTATTTGGACATCAATAATCCCGATAATGCCGTGGCAATTAGTCAAGCAACTTTTTTCCTCAAATTAGCAGGAGTCTACCAAATTTTTTACAGTGTTCAATTCATTTGTGTTGGGGCTTTGTTAGGGTTGCAGGATACCCACGTGCCCATGCTAATTAACATATTATCTTTCTGGGGTGTTGGGCTGGGTGGAGGTTATCTAATGGGAATAACTTTAGGATGGGGAGGAATTGGTTTATGGTACGGTTTAATTCTTGCTCCGGCAATTTCGAGCATATTTTTAATGGTGTGGTTTTATAGGGTTGCCTGCCGAGATAGGACTTTTACCCCGCTATAAAGTACACTGAAGGTCAGTGCATCAACAAGTCACATGAAACTTTTTAGTGATTACCATCAACTCAAAAGAGCGCATGTTACAGTTGAAGTGCGAAATGGGGGATCAATGACTTCTCATCCAGACAATTATTTTTTCTCAGACTCAAGCGTGGCTGCCACACCGCACTGTGGAAAGTGCAGATCCAATGGACGGGAACAAGGTGATTTATCAAGAGAGACAGCGACCATGGCATTGACATTGAATGATAAACAGATTCATGCTTTCCAAGAAGCAGGCTATCTTGTAGTAAACAACGTTTTTTCCGAAACTGAGATCCGAGAGCTGCGCGCAGAAGCAAATCGACTCCTCGAGTTCCTCGTGAACTCCTCGCTAGCTAATCACCGACGCAGCGCACGGCTTGACCTCAGGGAAACTCCGTCGGGCGTCCACATCGTTCGCCGCATCTGGCCATTCATCGACATCTCTCCCAAGTGCGCGGCACTCGCCACAGATAGTCGGCTGCTGCGCCCCATAAGTCAGCTACAGGGAGATGAGCCAAAGCTCATGGACGAAGCGTTCAGCTATAAGCAGCATCTCCCGGAGCCAGTTCGGGGCGTCGAACTCCTTAAAGAAGCGGATGATCGGTTCCACCCTCACCAAGATTATGTGGATCAAGTAGATCACGGCTACGCGCCGACCATTGTGAATGCCGCAGTAGTCATAGACGATTGTCCCGTTGACGCTGGCCCATTGCGTGTCTGGCCTGGAACACACGCGGAGCTGATAGCCCACGACGAGACAGTCAAGATCAGTACCCATCAGACCCGCCGCCGGGTGCCTGCCGCGCGAATCAACTCGCTGGATTCTGTTGAGCTAACTGTATCAGCAGGCTCTGTGATCCTCTTTCATACTCTACTAGTCCACAGTTCAAGTTCAAATCGGACGCAGCGGCCTCGACGGCTCCTCTTTTTTAACTACTGTCCCAGCTCAACGACCGTTCCCGATGACATCTGCAACGGTTCCATCCGTGCTGCCGAGGCACTGTACGAGCGTAAGTATCAGGCGCTCCTAGAGCAGGGACGTTTCACGGATCGATTCCGATTACCAGTTGAGGAGTGAGTCTGCGATGCTCTGGAACCTTGGGTGCCCACGAGGGTTGTGTTGCAAAAACTCTTTAAGGACAGAGTAATCCTTACAATCAGCTCTCGTTATGCCGCAACTCCAAAAATTTGAGACACGAACTCTACTTGACCTAAAATCAGTAGACCGAAAACTTTGGCGATTATCAAAAAATAGTAGCCTGTGATATTATGTCCGGGTAATCGCTCTTAAGCAGATCAGCAAAAGTGCGGAAGGCTCAGTTGGTCGATGACAAGGAGACCAAGCTCGTTACATCACGTAGATGATGGAGTTGTCATCCTTGTACATGTTTTTTTATCTTTTCATCCTTTCCTCTAAGGCTTCTCGTGCGTGTTCTCGGTCGTCAAAATGGATTTTTTCTGTTCCCAGAATTTGGTAGTCTTCGTGACCTTTTCCGACAAGCAAAACACCGTCTCCAGGTTGTGCTTGCAATATGGCAGTACGAATGGCGGTTGCGCGCTCGCCCATCACTATCGGCTTTACTGTTTCTGGAATTCCTTCTAAAATATCCTGCAAAATCCTTTGCGGGTCTTCAGTATATGGATCAGTAGATGTCACCACAGCGACATCTGCTAAAACAGATGCAATTTTACCCATTTTCGGGCGTTTGGTGCGATCGCCATCGCCTTCACACCCAAACACGCAAATCATTTTCCCTGGAATAAACGGACGCGTTGCTTTGAGCAACTTCTCCAAAGCATCTGGTGTGTGGGCATAATCCACAATAACGCTGATATCTTGCTGGGGAAGAATTTGCACTCTTTCCATCCGTCCGGAAACTCCGGGAAACTCAGGTAAAACAGATGCGACTAACTGTAAATCTAACCCCAAGTGTAAAACTGCTCCTACTGCTGCCAGTAAATTTTCTAGGTTATATTGACCAACAAGCGGTGAACGAAAAGCAACTTCACCTTTTGGTGTATGCAATGTACCACTGACACCATTCGATTCGTAACTCAGGTTACTCATCCACAAATCAGTTGTCTGATCATTAACACTATAACTCCAGACTTTCTCTGCATTTAAGGATGCTATTAACCGCTTGCCGTAGGAGTCGTCAGCGTTAATGATCGCCTGTCCCTTAAGATATTGAGGACTAAACAGCAGTGCTTTTGCTGTAAAATAATTTTCCATATCACGGTGGAATTTTAGATGCTCATGGGTAAGATTGCTAAACACCCCTACCTCGAACTGACAACCCAAAATTCGACCCAGCGCCAAAGCGTGAGAACTCACTTCCATCACTCCGTACTCATTCCCAGCATCAAGAGCAGTCGCTAGATGCTGTTGCAGTTCCACTCCATACGGTGTCGTATAAGCAGCAGTTTGGACAAAACCATGCCAACGAATGTAAAGAGTGCCCATTAAAGCTGTCGGCAGATTTGCTTGATTGAGAAAGTACTCAATCAGGTGGGTAGTTGTGGTTTTACCATTTGTGCCCGTCACACCTACGAGTTTGAGTTTTTGCCCAGGATAGTCGTGAAAGGTGGCTGCTAATTGGGCACTGGCTTTTGTCATGTCATCAGCAGTGATCACACAATCAGATGGTGTCGGTGGATGTTTCTGTGCTGCTTGAGGAGAAATAATTGCAGCTACAGCACCAGCGGCGATCGCACTTTGCCAAAAGTCCCCAGCATCAACTCCTGTTCCAGGCACAGGCATCCCAATAAACAAATCTCCGGCGACGCAAGCATGGGAATTCGTCTTTAAATTCTTGATTTCGGCATCCATTGCTGGATGTTGTGGTAACTGCACAACATCATCTACAGTCGCTAGTAACTCCCGCAGTTTCATTTTGTGAACCTCGTCTTAATAGAGTTCGGATATATGAACTGTATGTTTTAAGATTTCAATGTAATTGTGAATCATTGAGCGAATCTCTTGGCGGCTGAAATACATTTTATCGTATTTCACACTTAGGCTTACATTTCCTTGAACTGACGACATTGATACAGCATAGTTTAAAGGAAAGTTGAACTTGTCATGAAACCTTCTATTATTCACCTTCAAGCCAGTGTCAGCCTTGAGATTTTTGGCATTATGGAAATTCACAAAATTAAACGTAGCGAAAAATAATTCCGTTTTTTGTTGGTCGGACAAAATTTCTAGAAGTGGATACCTAACATAGGGTTCGATATCAATTAGAGATTGCTGCACATTTTTAATTTGTACCTGTTTATCTTCTCTAGTTGGTTGACAAAACGGAATAATATTCCAGAATAATCCTAAAGCTCCAAATGGGTCAGATAATCTTTCTGTCCTACCATTTGAGACAATTCCTACACAAACCCTGTTTGATTTCATCATAGTACCAATGAGGTCAAGGTAGGTACTTAAGAAAAGTGCTTTTGGTGAAACTCTCAATTTTTGACATAACTCACGTACATCAGCAATGATTTCTGAGTCAAAGTTGTATTCAAGAGCAACAGCTTCCACTTGCTCCACTGAAGTAGTTAGTGGTTTCAATGGTTTATATGTATAGTCTTTCAGGTGAAGGTTCCAGAAATTTGATGCATCTTGTAAGCCAATAATCTCTTTCTCCAAAGCGACAAATTCCTTATACACATTGGCAGTAGGGACTACTGTGATTTCTTCTCCTTTCTTGAGAGCCGAATAGATTTCGTACAGTTCGTTGTGAAATTCAACATTGCCCCAGCCATCTGTAATTGCATGATGAATTGACATCAAGAATTCAAACCGATTTTCGGCTTTCTGAAAAATCCTGAAACGAAAAAGTGGTTCATTGGGATTTTCAATGTCAAACAAGTTCTGCCTGTCTTGCTTCATCACGGCATCAATATAATTTGACTGCTCTTCCGATTTAAGGTGACTGATGTCTTGCTCATTGATGGAAAATCTCAAATTCTTTTTGACCACCTGAACTGCTGGTTTTCCGTTAGAAGTGATAAATACGGTTCTCAAAGCCGGATGTTTTTGTACGAGAATTAAGAGTGCTTTTTTAAAGGCATTTAAATCGAGGCTTTCATCATATATATCGTAAGATTGCTGACAATGGTAAACTCCCATTTTTTGATGGTCATTACAGTAATGATGCAACATAAACTCTTGCATTTTGGCAATCGGATATGCCGATTCTGTATCTAAAGGAAGTAACTCAGAGATCTCTTTTGGAAGTTCTAATAAATGTAGGGGTAGAGGAATATTATTTTCCTGACGCTGATCATTGTTTATTTGTTGAGCCTCGCTATGAATGGTCACATCAGATACATCAGGTGTATAGCCCTCTGCATCAGCAGATAAACAATGAGCGATTAACGTTCGCAAGTTTGCTGCAAAATCTTGGGCTAGACTTTCAATTGTGGCATGTGTGTGAAAGTTTTCACTGTATGTCCATTCCAGTTGTAACTGGTTTTCTACTACGAGTCCGTTAATCTCTAGCAAATGATTGCGTTGTCCTAGCTGACTGTGTCCAGAACCAACTGATTCAGAGGCTAATTTAATGAAAGAATCGGATTGCATTCCCCAATCAAATTGCCCCAGGTAGTTGAAACTTACCTCAGATTGTGGTATCGAAGAGAGTTGAGAGGTAATTTCAGCATCCCCACTCAAATAACGCAGCACACCGTAGCCGATGCCTCGGTTGGGTATAGCACGAAGTTGTGCTTTGATAAACTTGATTGTATCTCCTAAATTTTCTGTGGCTTTTAGTTCTAAAAGCACGGGGAAGATACTGGTAAACCAACCAACGGTGCGGGATAAGTCTACATCTGGTAAGATTTCTTCTCGTCCGTGACCTTCTAAGTTAATTATTACTGAGTTAGACCCGCTCCAAGTCGCTAATACCTGCACTAAAGCTGTTAGCAATATGTCGTTGATTTGGGTATGGTAAGCTTTATGAATTTCTTGGAGTAAGGCGCGAGTTTCTTTTTCGTTGAGGTATACGTTTACAATACGGGTTGAGCCTTGTGTGTTAGCTCCCCCCTTACAGTCTACTGGGAGAGGGGTGATTTTTGGGGTGGAAATGTTTGACCAATAAGTTAATTCTTTTTTAGCGGCTGGCGACTGGGCGTATTCAGTTAGTTTTTCTGCCCAGTGTTTGAAAGAGGTGGTTTTAGGAGGAAGTTGAATGGGTTTACCTGATTCTAGTTGTTGGTAAGCTGTTTGTAAATCTTCGAGTAAAATTCGCCAGGAAACTCCATCGACGGCTAGGTGGTGGATGACTAGCAACAAGCGAGAAGGTTTTTGAGTTCCTAGATGGAAAAGTGCAACTTGCAGGAGTGGACCAGAGTTGAAGTTTAAGCTGGCTTGTAATTGGGAGGATGTAGATTCAATTGTTTGGGAGAGTGCTTCTTCAAGTAATGTGGATAAATCTATTCGGGAGAAAGGTACAGTCTCATCGGGTAGGGCGTTAAATTGCTGCCAACAAGCTTCTGATTGATTAAACCGCAAGCGTAGGGCGTCGTGATGGAGTAATAATTGTTGCAAGGCTTGCTGTAACAGGTCGGGGTTGAGAGTTGGTGGGACTTCTAGTAGAAAGGCTTGGTTGAAGTGGTGAGGTTCTCTAAGATTTTGTGCAAAGAATCGGTGCTGGATGGGTGTAAGTGGTAATGGCCCAGTTACTAAACCTTGGAAAGCTTTTAAGGTTTTTGTTGTCGTTGCAACGGCGGCTAATTCGGCAATTGTTTGATGTTGAAAGATTTGTTTGGGAGTGAGGAACAGACCTGCACTGTTGGCTTTAAAAATAATCTGAATGCTGAGAATAGAATCTCCACCTACTTCAAAGAAGTTGTCGTGGATGCTAATAAACTCTCGGTGGAAAACCTCGCGCCAGATTTGGGCTAGTATTTCTTCAGCTCTTGTGCGAGGTGCACTTTCGGCTTGTAGTTCTTGACGTGCTGTATTGGGTATTGGTAGCGCTTTTCGGTCTACCTTGCCGTTGGGGGTTAGTGGCAGGGCATCCAAGTGAACGAACACTCCTGGTATCATGTAATCGGGCAGTTTCGCTTTGAGGAAACCGCGCAGGTCGCTGCTAGCGATCGCTTCGGAGTGTTTAGGGACAATGTAAGCAACCAGATGTTTGTGACCGGGAACATCTTCTCGTGCTATAATCAAAGATTGTTGCACCGCTGGGTGACTTGTGAGCGCTGCCTCAATTTCCCCTAATTCGATGCGGAAGCCGCGAATCTTAACCTGGTTGTCAATTCGACCGAGAAACTCGATGTTACCGTCAGTTAGATAGCGTGCCTGATCACCAGTTTTGTAGAGGCGTTCACCTGGTTGATTTTTGAAGGGGTTAGGGATAAATTTTTCTTGAGTCAAATCAGGACGGTTGAGGTATCCCCGTGCTAGACCATGACCACCGATGTATAGTTCGCCAACAACTCCTACAGGAACAGGTTGGAGATAGAGGTCTAGAATGTAGATTTGTGTATTAGTGATCGGACGACCGACGATTGGCTTAGAACCTGCCATTTTCACTGAGCAAACTGTGGCATCTACGGTACATTCCGTCGGACCGTAAACATTATAGAAATTAATGTTCTCCGACGTTCGCAGTGCAAGCCAAGTCGATTCATCGATCTTTTCTCCTCCAACCAGCACAGCTAATGGCGCTGACTTGGATGCCAGCAGTCCTGCTGCAATCAGCACTCCCAGTTGCGACGGCGTACAGTCAAAAACATCAATTTTGTGCTTTTGCCGGAAGGATAACAAGGCATTCCCATCAAATCTAGTTGCTTCCGGTACAATTTCAAGGGTGTGACCATAAAGGAGCTGGATAATCTGTTTTACAGAAGTGTCAAATGATAAAGACCCATTTACACTAACTCGAAGTTGAGAATCCTGGTAATGGGCATAAATAGCTTGATAAAGACCCGTAGCAAGATTTAAAACGGAGCGATGCTCAATTGTGATTCCTTTTGGCTTGCCCGTTGAGCCGGAAGTGTAGATGACATAAGCCAAGTTAGTTGCTTGCACATTACTGAGTGGATTTTCTTCACTCATCTGTTCAATTATGTCCCAGTCAGTATCCAAGCAAACCACACGCGCTGTATGTTCGGGCAATTGGGCTACCAACTTTTCGGACGTTAACACCACCGACACCTGTGATGATAACATATGGGATAAGCGGTCTAGGGGATACGCTGGGTCTAAGGGCACATAAGCACCACCACCTTTGAGGATGCCAAGCAATCCCACTACCATTTCTAGGGAGCGTTCTACACAAATCCCCACTAAAACTTCTGGTTCCACGCCTAGAGTTTTCAAGTGATGTGCTATTTTGTTCGCTCGTTGGTTAAGCTGGAGGTAGGTCAACTGTTTATCTTCAAAAACCACTGCAATGGCATCAGGCGATCGCGTAACCTGTTCCTCAAACAACTGGTGAATACACTTATCTTGGGGATATTCTTTTGTGGTGTTGTTCCACTCCCACAGTAGCTGGTGCTGCTCTCGCTCTGTGAGGAGAGGCAAAGCGGAAACCTTCTGTTGAGGATTAGCGACAATTCCCTCAAGTAAGGTCTGGAAATGTCCGGTCAGCCGAGCGATCGTGGTCTCATCAAAAAGATCAACATTGTATCTCCATCCTCCTACCAATCCATCAGCCGTATTCTCCATTGATAGGGTCAAATCAAACTTGGTTGTGCCGATTTCCACTGCATACGAGCTTACCGTTAACTCAGGCAGTTCAAAAGAAGAAGGAACACTCTTCTCGTCGAGGGCAAACATCACGTGAAATAGCGGCGTATAGCTTAAGGAACGCGTTGGTTGCAATGCTTCTACCAACTGCTCGAAAGGCAGGTCTTGATGCGTGTAAGCCCCGAGCGCCACTTCCCTGACTCTTGAGAGTACATCCTCAAAACTGGGGTCGCCGCCGAGGTGGGTTCGCAGCACTAAAGTATTGACAAATAAGCCAATTAGCCCTTCAATTTCCCGTCGGTTGCGACCGGCTACAGGCGTACCCACTACGATGTCATCGGAACTTGTAATTCGGTACAGCAACGTCACAAACGCTGCCAAAAGCGTCATAAACAGAGTGACTCCCGTTCGCTTACTCAAAGCAGAAAGTTTTCCGCTCAATTCAAGAGAAAGGGCTGCATAGTGATATCCTCCCCGGTAGGTTTGCTCGGTCGGTCGCGGTCGGTCTGTCGGCAATTCTAATAAAGCCGGAGCGTCTTTGAGTTGTTGCTTCCAGTAGTCAAGCTGAGCTTCCAGTATTTCTCCTTGTAACCACTGGCGCTGCCAAAGGGCAAAGTCGGCATATTGTACTGGCAACGAGGGTAAAACAGGAGTAATGCCTGTGCAGAAAGCTTTGTAAAGTTCTGTTAATTCATGAGTGAATACGCCCAGCGACCAACCATCTGAAATAATGTGGTGCATGGTGAATAACAAGACGTATTCTGTTTCACCTAGCTGTAGCACCATACTTCTCAGCAAAGGCTCTCGCTCCAGGTTAAAAGGTCGATTCGCTTCAACCCTAGCCAATCGTTGCGCCTCGATTTCTCGTTCGCTTTCTCGAATGTGCAACAAGTTCACCACTTGTAGTTGACAATTGAGAGTTGCGGCGATAACAGCAACGGGTTGACCTTCTTGTGTGGTGAAGTTGGTGCGTAACGCTTCATGCCGCCTGATAATTTCGTTGATGCTGCTCTGTAGCGCCGTTATATTAAGCTGACCGCTCAAACGCAAAGCAAGCGGGATGTTGTATAATGAGCTTTCTGGCTGTAACTGGTCGAGAAACCACAACCTCGCTTGAGCGAAGGATAATGGGATGGACTCTGACCTTGGAATTGGTACAAGCGGCAGAGCTTCTTGTGATTGTCCGTTAGAGAGCGAATTCTCAACTCTTGAGGCGAATTCGGCAATGGTGGGTGCTTCAAACAAACTGCGTAGCGGTAATTCGACGGCGAAGGTGTCCCGCACCCTTGAAATTATTTGAGTGGCTAATAAGGAATGTCCGCCTAGTTCAAAGAAATTGTGGTGAACGCCCACAATTTCAATTCTCAGGACATCCGCCCAAATGCTGGCTAGCATTTCCTCAATCGGAGTGCGAGGGGCTACTAATGACCTTTGCAGTTCGGGTTGAAATTCTGGTGTGGGTAGGGCGCGACGGTCTACCTTGCCGTTGGGGGTTAGTGGCAGGGCATTCAACATCACGAATGCTCCTGGTATCATGTAATCGGGCAGTTTCTCAGAGAGAAAACTTCGCAGGTCGCTGCTAGCGAGATCTGAGGAGTGGTTGGGGACAATGTAGGCTGCCAGATATTTTTGACCGGGAACATCTTCTCGCGCTATAACCACAGTTTCTCGCACGCCGGGGTACTGTGCGATCGCTGTCTCAATTTCCCCCAGTTCGATGCGGAAGCCGCGAATCTTGACCTGGTTGTCAAGGCGACCTAGAAACTCGATGTTGCCGTCACTTAGGTAGCGTGCCTTATCGCCAGTCTTATACAAGCGCGAACCTAGTTTATTGCTAAAGGGGTTGGGGATAAATTTTTCATCAGTCAAATTGGGACGGTTGAAATATTCCCGTGCCAGACCATCTCCACCGATGTACAATTCTCCGGGAACACCAATTGGTACAGGTTGCAACTTTTCGTCTAGCAAATAAACCTGCGTATTGGCTATGGGGCGACCAATTGGTACAGAATTACCCAACTGAGTAGGATCTGTTATTTTGTGGCAGCAGGTAAAGGTTGTGTTCTCAGTCGGGCCATAGCCATTGATCAAAGTACATCCCTTTAGTTCTTGAAGTACCTTCTTTACATCGGGGACAGATAAGACATCACCCCCCGCTAGAAGTTGACGCACATTTTTTAAGCTTTCAAGCTGCGAGTCTATCATCAGGTGGAATAAACCTGCTGTCAACCACAGCGTCGTGACCTGGTATTGCCCAAGAGCTTGTCCCAATTCCTGCAAAGATGGGGTGTGGGAGGGCATGACCACCAGCCGCCCACCGTTAAGCAAGCTGCCCCAAATCTCAAAAGTTGAGGCGTCGAACGAGATGGGAGCAAGCTGAAGGAAAACTTCTTCTACACTGAAGTTGGCATAGTTAGTTTCTTTAACTAACCGTACTACAGAGCGATGTATAATGCTTACACCCTTGGGCTTACCCGTCGAGCCTGAGGTATACATTACATAGGCTAGGTTGTCGGGCGTCACTGAGCGAGTGGGGTTCTCCTCGCTTTCTCGGGCAATTTCTGACCAGTTAGAATCCAAACAGACGATACGCACAAGGTCTTGGGGAAGCATCTTTTGCTGCTGTGCCTCAGTAAGCAGTACTGACACCTCTGCGTCTTCTAGCATCAAAGCCAAACGCTCAGAAGGATAAGTTGGCTCAAGCGGCACATAAGCACCACCCGCTTTGAGGATGCCAAGCAATCCCACTACCATTTCGAGCGATCGCTCTACACAAATCCCCACTAACACTTCTGGTCCAACACCCAATGATTGCAGGTAGTGTGCTATCCTGTTCGCTCTTGCGTTCAACTGCTGGTAGGTCAGTTGTTCCCCTTCAAAAACTACTGCCACGGCATCTGGCGATCGCGTAACCTGTTCTTCAAACAACTGGTGGATACACTTATCTATGGGATATTCTTTTGTGGTGTTGTTCCACTCTACTAATAGCTGGTATCGCTCTGCTTCTGTCAGCAGGGGCAATTGTGAAACCCGCTGTTGAGGATTAGCTACAATTCCCTCCAGTAACGTCTGGAAATGTCCGGCCAACCTCGCGATCGTACTGGCATCAAACAAGTCAGTATTGTATTCCCATGTCCCGATTAATCCAGAGCCAGTGTTCTTTAAAGATAAAGTTAAATCAAACTTCACCGTACCCGTTTCTACCGCTACTCGACTCACCGTTAAGCCTTCCATGTCTATTTGGGACATCGGTGAGTAAAGCACTAACATCACTTGGCACAGTGGTCTGTAGCTTAAGGAACGCGCAAGCTGCAATTGTTCTACTAACTTTTCAAATGGTAGGTCAGCATGAGCGTATGCTCCCAACGCCACTTCCCGGACTCTCAAAAGTAGCTCCTCAAAACTCGGATTACCCGATATATCAGTCCGCAGCACCAGCGTATTGACAAACAATCCAATCAATCCCTCAATTTCGGGGCGATCGCGCGTCGTGTAGGGCGTGCCCACGCAGATATCGCTCTGCCCTGTATAACGGTAAAGCAACGTTTTCAGCGCCGCCAACAGCGTCATGAACAAAGTGACTCCTTTACGCCGACTTAAAATCATCAAAGCCTCTGTTAGTTCCTTTGAGAGTGCTTGTCGGTAACACGCCCCCCGGAAAGTTTGAGTTAAAGGTCGCACTCGGTCAGTTGGCAGTTCCAATACGAATGGCGCACCCGATAGTTGTTGCTTCCAGTAAGCGAGTTGAGATTCTAGTACGTCTCCCTGTAACCACTGACGCTGCCAAACAGCAAAGTCTGCATACTGAATAGGTAGCTCTGGTAGCTCTAAAGACAAGTCATTGCAGTCGGCTGTGTAGAAAGCTGCTAACTCCCTAACCAATACGTCCTTTGAAAGAGCATCCCAGACAATGTGGTGTATTGTTACTAGCAAGACATGTTCTGTCTGTGTTAGCTTCAGCACACAAGCTTGGATTAACCCAGAGCTACTAAGGTCAAAAGGTTGCTGGACTTGTGCCCTTGCTTTTATCCCCCAAGCAATTTCTCTCTCACGATAAGGTAGCTCACCCAAATCTAAAACTTGCACACTCAAGGTCAAACTTTCAGCAATTACCTGAATGGGCTGTCCGTCAACTATTGCGAAGTTGGTACGTAAAATTTCGTGACGTTGGATAATCTTGTTGAGGCTTTTTTCTAAAGCGACAACGTTCAGAGAACCATGAAGTCGTAGAGCTACTGCTTCGTTATAGAAGGGGTTAGTTGGTTCCAACTGGCTCAAGAACCAAATTCCTTCCTGGGCAAAAGACAGAGGCAAGTTCCTCCGGAGCGAAACAGGTATCTGGGGTATAGAAGTATCGCTGACGTTGCTCTTTTTTTGCAGCAACTGTACAAGCTCTACCTTATGCAATGCTAATAAATCACGTAAATCTGGTGTTATTACTCCTTTTGCAGCACGAATGCGCAACTGCTCACCCTCAGTCCACAACTTCACACCCTGCTCGGTGAGTTCAGCTACAAATTTCTTAAGATTCATATAACTAACATCTTTCTTAAGATTCATACAACTAACATCGAGTTAATTAACTTGAAAAACTTGACAGATTTAACCGTTTATGTAATGACGTGGCGGACAACGTTTCTATATGGGCTTGGGGTTAGGCTGATTTATGAGCCATTAAGCAGACATATTATCACAGGGGAAAAGCCCAAGCGTCGATTCTTTTCCTTAGGGGAGACCGTAAAAATAAAATACCAGCCGTATTTCGGATTGACGGGTTAGTATCGAGGGATCTAAGTTTGACTGTGAGACAGTGCTGCAGGAGGGGAGCCAGTGCGTTGCGGGGGTTCCCCCCGTTGTAGCACCTGGCGTTCTCCCTCCGTAGGCGACTGCGAACCCGAAGGGCTGGTATTTTATTTCAAGGCAAGTCCCTTAGCACTACAAGATGAAGAATTCCTCACCAATGAATTCAGCCAGTGCAACAATGGTAAGGGCATTCAAGAAGCTATTGATAGAAATTTTCTTTTGTAAAGTTTCGCTTAACTTGGAAGTCAGCTGAATCCCTAAGAGTGAGTCTCCACCTAACTCAAAGAAGTTATCATAAATTCCTATCAACTCAATCCCCAGAAAATCTTGCCAAATTTGAGCGATTGTTTGCTCCAATTCGTTTCTAGGAGCCACATAAGCATTTGTCAATGCTGGTCGTGGACTTCTTGATTGGGAGTCCACAGCAGACTCCTCTAAATCCTGACGTTGCTTAAGTCTTGTTTCCCCCTTGGTTGGCTTTATTGTTATCTCTAAATCCTGTGTCGAAACTAGAACCTGAGGTATTGAATTACACAAAATCCGGTGGAAAACCTCTACGCCCTCTGCGGGCAATAACCCATACTTAAGGTGTGGTTGAACCAAGGGTGTTGGCGTGGTTATCCCAAAAGACTTCTCCGAAAAAGAAGCTGTTTCTTCTGTTAACTGAGTGGGGGAAAACTTTGGGACAGAAGCCCAGAGCTTCGCTACTTCTACTGCCATGCCCACTTCCGGCCAAATATCCCAGTTGATAGAGACGGTGAATGTACCGTCTCGGTTAGTCTTATAATGAGCAAAAGAGTCTAGAAAGGCGTTGCTTGCACAATAGTCTACTAGTCCAAAGTTTCCCACAAAAGAGGAAAGTGATGAACACAGGACAAACCAATCTAATTGCATGTCCTTAAAGATACTATCGAGAACCAGTGTGCCTTTAACTTTGGGGGCGAAAGCGCCTTCCGTTATTTCTCGTGTTTTTAGCTGAATGACGCCACCAGCCGGAACACCAGCAGCGTGAATAACGCCATTGATTTTGCCGAAGCTATCCGTTGCTTTGGTGATCGCCCCAAGCATTTGTTCAAAGTTGGCTACGTCAGCATAAACCACCAAAACCTCGGCTCCTAGTTTCTCCAGTTCTTGTAACTTCCGAATTTTTTGACTCACCTGATCGCGCTCGTCATGAGTGTTGAGCCATTTTTCCCACTCAGAACGGTCGGGAAAAGCAGAACGTCCTGTTAAAATCAGTTTCGCTCGTACACTATGAGCTAAATGTTCTGCCAGAATCAGTCCAATACCTCCGAGTCCACCTGTAATCAGATAAACTCCTTCTTCCCTTAATCTTTGTAGCCCTTGCTCCGACTTATCTAATCGAACCGGCTCAAAAGTTTGCACCCAACGATGATTACCTCGATAAGCAATTATCCGCTCTGAGGATGTTGTTTGCAGTTCGTTCAGCAGATGAGTTATAAGTTTCTGCTCACTTTCACTTCCTGGTTGAGGAAGAACAACATCAATACTAACAGGAGTTATGTCTGGATATTCTTGTGGAATTGTCCGAATTAGTCCAAGCATTGTGGCTTTTTCGGGATACAACAACTCCTCGCCGATTACTTCCTGCATGCCGTTGGAGATAACCGTGAGTTTCAACTCATCCGTTGAATTCTGTTTTCCAAGCGCCTGCGCTAGAAATATGAGGCTATAGTATCCTAAATCTTGAGTTAATTCAACCCATTCAAATCTCGATTCTATAGAACTATTTTCCGTGACACTCCATAAATGAACAATATGAGTTGGAATTTTATCTGATGTGCTAAGCTCCTTGAGTAAGGTATCGTAGTCATCGCACTGTCTGGGATTAACAGTGTACAAACTCGCGTCGCACTTGGTAAACTGCTCTCCCACCCTAACAAGAATTACGTCCTCGCCAGCCTGCTTCAGTTTCTTAACCAGTTGGTTTCCCAAACCGCACTCATCGACAAAGAATAGCCAGGACGATTTCACTTGCCGCATTTGGGTAGGCAACAGGTTGCGTTTCCATGATGGAATGTAGAACCAGTCAGCAATGTCGGGTTTTTTGGACAATGAAACTTCATCAAGCGGCGCGCTCGCTGCTTTGGGTTCAACCAATTCCGTGAATGCTGAGGGAAAAAGACCTGATGGAGTTGCCCGAGCAACTAGAATATGCTCTATTAGATCGTGAATTTCTGGAAAAATCGCTACCTCAGCAAATCCCTGCTCGCTTAAGGCTTCATGCCACTGCTGTGTTGATAAAAAGGGATTAACTTGATTGCGTTCTCCATCCGACAAGGGTTGCATCAGCAAGCCATAGGTGACGTAAAAGCTTAATTTCGCTTCTGTGATTTCCTGAATCAGGAGAATGCCGCCTGGAGCCAACAAAGAACGGACGTGTTTTAAGGTTTCTCCCATGTTACGGGTGACGTGCAACACATTCGTTGCAACCACTACATCAAATTTATGGAGTTCGTACCCTTGCTCTTGGGGAGGCTGCTCAATATTTAGTAGGCGATATTCAACAAATGGATACGCACTAAATTTCTGTTTAGCTCGCCTGAGAAAGGCAGAACCAACATCTGTAAAAGTGTAGCTCGTTTGCGACGGTGGCAATATGGGGAGTAACGCCTTTGTCGTGATGCCAGAACCCGCCCCAACTTCTAGAATTCTTAACTGACGCTCCGGTGGTAATGAATTAACTACCTGTTGCAAGCAAGCTTGCCAAATCCCGTTGTAATAGGGAATTGATACTGACTCTTCATCGATATTCTCATAGACATTAAAAGAACCTTGTCTAAAAAAGAACTCTAAAGGCTCTTCTTTACCAGTAAGTACGGAAACAAGATTTTCGCCACAGCGCATCAGAAGATTTAGTTCTTCTCTTTGAGATGCCCATTTAACCTTAGCTTCCTCTATAATAGTTGAAATATCTTCGGTCAGTCGCACAAGCTTGATGAACTGATTGCCATCTTGCTGGAGATAGCCTTGCTTTACCAATAGAGATAGCCATTGAGATACCAATTGATGGTAGCGAGGCTGAATTTGAAATCGAGCGAAAAATTCTTCAATAAAGTAATTTTCTTCCGGATTGCTAAAAGCACCAAGACCTCTCAAAGCTTCGAGCATATAAGCAATAGAAAGACGATCTAAACACTCTTTCTTTGCTTGTTCAGTGGAATTTCTTAATTTCGAGATTTCAGAACTAGCCTGGATGCGACCTGCTTCCACAAGAGTGTTCCAAATTGGCGGCGCGGTTAAGTTTTGCGGCAAGTGTTCCCGATTATTTGTCTTTTGTGACTCAACCCAGTACCGCTGTCGCTCAAAGGGATATGTTGGTAATGGGACTCGATAACGTTGCTCGTTAGCGTAGAACCCAGACCAATTAACCTTCACTCCACCTAGCCAAAGCTGTCCAAAGGTGGTAAGTAAGAACGCCATATCTGATCGCACTTCTTGTGGATGACGCAGCGATGTCAGGACTAGCTGGTTGGCTTCCTTGCTGGGATGATGCTTGGTTAAGGTACTCAGGGTTCGCCCTGGTCCCACTTCCAGCAGGATGCTATCCGGTGTTTTCAAGCAATGCTCAATCCCACGGGCAAATTGTACTGGCGATCGCAGGTGCTGACTCCAATAGTGGGGGTCGATCGCCTGGTCGGCAGTAATCCACGTCCCCGTAACATTGGAAATATAAGGGATTTGCGGTGAATGCAAGGTAACTTTTTGTACCAGTTTGGCAAACGGCTCTAAGATGGGTTCCATCATCTGAGAATGGAACGCATGGGAGGTTCGCAAGCGGATACACTCAATCCCGTGCTCGCCAAGCTGATGAAGCAAATTGGCAACTGCTTCCATAGGCCCGGAAACCACGCAGCGGGATGGCTCATTAATCGCAGCCATTGAGAGTTCTACTCCAAGCAGCGCTTCTAGTGCTTCTGGGGCGAGAGGTACTGAAAGCATTGCTCCCGGCGGAAGTTGCTGCATCATCCGTCCGCGTGCTGCGACTAAGCACAGAGCATCTTCAAGGGAGAAAACACCCGCTAAACAGGCGGCGACGTATTCACCGATACTGTGACCAATGAATCCTTGCGGCTGGATTCCCCAGGATTCCCATAATTTAGCTAGAGCGTACTCAATGGTAAACAGGGCGCTTTGAGTAATTGCAGTTTGTTGCAGTTGCTTTGTTGCTTCTTCAGTTCGTGAAGGACTGGGGTAAAGAATGTCGCGCAAATCCAGTCCTAATTCTGATAGGAGCAATTCTGCACAGCGATCAACCTGTTCGCGAAAGACGGCTTCATTCTGGTAGATTTCCCGTGCCATGTTGACATATTGAGAACCCTGACCGGAAAACATGAAGATGACTGAAGGGATTGAGGATTTTGTATAACCTGTCAAAACTTGTTCTGGGAGCGTTGTTATTGCCGAATCCAACTCAGAACAAACTAGAATACGCCGATGCTCAAAAGCCTGACGACCGACACTCAGGGTATAAGCAACATCTGCCTTCTTTAATTCGGGATGTTGCTTAAGATGTTCAGTAAGATTGTTTGTTGCTGCTTCCAAAGCGGAACTCGTTTTAGCAGATAGCACTAATAGCTGATTTGGTCTTGTGCTGTTAGTTTCGTCTTTTGTTCTCTGCTCTAAAACTGGAGCTTCTTCCAGAACAATATGGGCGTTCGTTCCCCCAATGCCAAAAGAACTAACTCCAGCCCGACGGGGAGTGTTATTGGTTTTCCACTCCGACAGCTTAGTGTTGACGTAAAAGGGACTGTTAGCGAAATCAATTTTCGGATTAGGGGTCTCAAAGTGTAAACTTGGGGGGATTTGTTTGTGCTTGAGAGCCAGAACTGTCTTAATTAGACCCGCCACACCCGCAGCCGTATCCAGGTGTCCTATATTCGTCTTCACCGAACCAATGGCGCAGAAGTGTTTTTTCTTGGTACTGTTGTGGAAAGCTTTGGTGAGAGCAGCAATTTCAATCGGGTCGCCAAGTTCTGTTCCTGTACCGTGGGCTTCTATATAGCTAATTGATTCGGCATCTATACCCGCGATCGCCTGTGCTTCTCCAATCACTGCGGCTTGACCTTCCACACTGGGCGCTGTAAACCCTATCTTGTTCGTGCCATCGTTATTAATAGCGGAACCTTTAATGATGGCGTGGATATAATCTCCGTCTGCTAGAGCATCTGTTGCACGCTTGAGCATGACAATACTCACACCATCGCCATCAATGATTCCTTGTGCTTTCGCATCAAAGGCGCGACAGTGACCATCAGGGGATAAAATCATACCATCTTGATATAAATAACCCTCCTTCTGGGGAATGCTGATAGTAACAGCGCCAGCTAAAGCCATGTGGCACTCGCCATTTAGCAAACTTTGACAAGCCATATGTACGGCGACTAAGGAAGTTGAACAAGCCGTTTGAATATTTACTGCTGGTCCAGTGAGGTTTAGCTTGTAGGCTACCCTTGTCGGCAGAAAATCATTTTTCGTAGCCAGTCTTAATTGATATGTGCTGACTGTCCTGGAGACAGCCGGATTTAGATAAAGGTTTTTGAACAGATAATCACTTACACCTGCCCCTGCATAAACCCCGATTGACCCCGCGTAAGTTTGGGGGTTATAACCAGCTTGTTCCAATGCTTCCCAAGCACATTCTAAAAAAAGGCGCTGTTGCGGGTCAAGAATCTCAGCATCTTTGGGATTAAAGCCGAAGAAATTGGCATCGAACAATTCGATGTCATCCAGCACGGCCTTAGCCTTAACATAATTGGGATTTTGTAGCAGTTCGGGCTTTTCTCCATTCATTAGGAGTTCTTCATCGGAGAACCAGGAAACAGACTCGACCCCGGAACGCAAATTTTCCCAAAAGGCATCTATACTTTTCGCTCCTGGAAAACGCCCGGACATGGCAATAATTGCTAAATCTAATTCTCTAATCTCATTTTGAGAAAAATTGCTCATCTCCATTGCTCCTGATTCACTGTTTTTTCTGCGACTGATACTGTTGCCTAATATTCCTTTGTTGGTTCACGGAACCTTGACTGCTCCTGCGGAGTTCGGCTAGTTCTGCTTTTGATTTGGGCGCATCATCTGGTGTTCGGGATTTCTGTTCGCTTAAGAGTTGTCCCAACGCTCTGACAGTTGGGTGTTTAAACATCTCTACCACTGATATTTCTTTGCTAGAAATTATTTGCAGTTTCTGCCAAACTTTGATTAATAGTAAGGAATGACCTCCCAGATCAAAGAAATTGTCATCCAGCCCAACTTCTTCTATGAGAAGAATTTTCTGCCAAACATCAGCAATGAGTTTCTCTACCTTGGTTTGCGGCATCTCCAAAGAAAGAGAGCGCATGACTGGCTCGGGGGGTGGAAGGGCGCGACGATCTACTTTACCGTTCGGTGTTAGTGGCAGGGCATTCAACATTACGAATGCTCCAGGCACCATATAATTGGGCAGTTTCTCCTTGAGAAAATCGCGTAAAGTACTGCTGGTGAGGGCTTCTTTTTGGTTAGAGACAATGTAGGCTGCCAGATATTTGTGACCTGGAATATCTTCTCGCGCCACGACCGCAGTTTCTCGCACGGCTGGCTGAGAGGCGATCGCTGTCTCAACCTCGCTCAGTTCGATGCGGAAGCCGCGAATCTTCACTTGACGATCCAGCCGACCGAGGAATTCGATGTTACCGTCACTTAGGTAGCGAACCAGGTCGCCGGTTTTGTAGAGGCGGGTGTTGATTATATCATTAAATTGGTTGATGAATTTTTCAGTTGTCAAGTCCGGGCGATTAAGGTAGCCTCGCGCTAAGGAAGCACCGCCAATGTGTAGTTCACCCGGTACGCCGATGGGAACTGGTTGCTGATGGCGGTCGAGAATATAAACTTGTGTGTTGGCGATGGGACGACCGATAGGAACAGTTTTAGAGTTATAACTGGCTTGCAAGCTACTGACAGGATAGGTAAGTACGCCAACAGTGGTTTCTGTCGGTCCATAGTGGTTGAGAATTCGACAGTTGGGGGCTTCAAGCAGGATTTTTTCAACTAAATCCCAGCTTGCCGCTTCACCACCTAAGACGAGACATTGGCGCGGTATTATAGAGTCGGATGCCTTGGATGTCAAGAGAGAAGCGAGGTGGGCGGGAGTAATTTTGAGACAGTCGATAGGATGGTGCCCAAAGTACTCTGCTAAGGCTTTGGGGTCAATGGCTTGTTCTTGGGATACGATATGCAGACAGCCCCCCGTACACAAGGCTGGGAAAATTGCGGTGTTGCCTAAGTCGGCGGCGAAGGTGGAAACGGTTGCGAAACTGGCACCTGTTGGCAGTTGCAGTTTGTCTAAGATGGCGTGCAGGTAATTTAGGATTTGCTGATGCTCGATCGCAACGCCTTTAGGTTGACCTGTAGAACCAGAGGTATAGAGGACGTAGGCTAAGTTTTCCGGTATCACTTCGCTCTTGGGATTTGCCGAGGATTCTTGGGCAATTAGTTCCCAGTCTGCATCCAAGTATACCACAGTCTGTACTTGAGTATCCTCAGGCTTGAGGAGTTCCTTTTGCGTCAACAGGATCGGTACTTGAGCATCCTGCAATCGGAAGGCTAAACTTTCTTTAGGTAATGCCGGATCGAGGGGTAAGTAAGCTCCACCTGCTTTGAGGATGCCCAGCAGGCTCACTACCATCTCCAGAGAGCGCTCTACACAAATGCCCACCAGTACCTCTGATCCTACACCTAGAGTTCTCAAGTAATGTGCTATTTTGTTTGCTTGTTGGTTCAGATCGCGGTAGGTCAACTGTTTATCTACTCTGCGAGAAGCCGCGCTGCGCGCGTCTACAAAAACCACTGCAATTACATCAGGCGATCGCTCTACTTGCTTCTCAAACATCTCGTGAATGCTCGACGTTTCTGGATATGCCACGTCCGTAGCATTCCAATCGTTCAGCAATTGCTGTTCGGTCTCTGGTAAAATAGGAAGTCTTGAAATTAGTTGGTCTGGATTGGCTACAATACCTGCCAATAAAACCTCAAACTCTTCCAAACGACGGCAGATTGTTTGAGCATCAAACAAATTTGTGTTGTACTTGCACATCAGGTCAAGCCCATCACTGGATTCACAGGCGTCAAAGCACATTTCAAAATTCACGAAATGTTTTGGGTTTGAGAAAAGTTCAACGTCGAGACCGTTAAACTGGAGGTCTTTGCCTTTGATCGTCCGATCCAAATTAAAGATTACTGACACTAATGGAATCCGACTGCTCTCTCGTGAAAGCGCCAATTTTTTGAGCAGACTACCAAAGGTGAATTGCTGATGCTCGTAAGCGTCTAACATCGTTGAGCGCCGCGTTCGGAGATAATCGTTGAACGATTGCTCCCCCTTGATGTGGCTCCACAACGGCAGCAAGTTCGCACAGTGCCCGACCAGATTATATTGTCCGACAACGGCTTGTCCTGCTGCTGGCATCCCCACCACAATATCTTCCTGTCCCGACAGGCGGTGGAGAAACACTTCAAATCCCGCCAGCAAGATTGTCAAAAAACTACACCCAACTTGCGCCCCGAGACGTTTGAGTTCCGAAACTAAAGACGAATTGATCTTCCAATTAGCGCTTGCTCCCTTGAAGCTTCTCAAGGGAGGTCGAGGTTGATCAGTCGGTAAATCGAGCACCGGAATTTGGTCTAAGAATTGCCCTAACCAATATTCCTCTGCGGCAGTATATTCTGGACTCAAAGCCTGTTGTGTCTGCAAAAGCGCGTATTCGCTGAAGCGGAATGGCTCTTTGAGGTCAGCCGCAATGCCTTGCCGCAGGGCTGAATACAGTGTTCCCAGTTCTGGGAGTAGCACACCCCACGACCAGCCATCGCAAACAATGTGATGGGCAGTGAGGATAACGAGGTATTCTCGCTCTTGCAACCTAACGATTTGGACGCGAAAGAGTGGACCGCGTACAAGGTCAAACGGTTGCTCAACTTCTTGCCTCAGGAAAGCTGCCAACTGTATGTCTCGTTCGCGATCGCTCAGATTTGACAGGTCTACAAAAGGAATATCGAGCATAAGGGACGAGGCGATACACAGAGTCGAGCCATCAGAGCTGAATGTCGTGCGCAACGCCTCGTGTCGATCAACGAGTTCTTGGAGAGAGGAACGCAAGGCTTCCACATCAAGCTGTCCGCGTAACCGAAGCGACTGCGACTCGTTGAACGCGCAATTCGCGTCATCTCCCATTTGCACGGAAAGCCAGATTTCCTTTTGGGACTCCGTCGCCGGGGCTGTCAAAAGGACTTCTCCACCCGCAAACGGATCGAAATCCACAGGTGTAAGCGTTGGTTGCAGATCTGCGAGTATTTTTTCCATTATAAAGTAGTTGTTTAAACTGAAGACGAGCAGGGTGAGAGTTGTTTACCAAATTCTGATGTCGCAATTACCGAATGCGATGAGCAATACCCACCCCAAAGCCAGCACTGTGTTGAGTTTTATTGATGCGTACCTACTTGCAAATATTTTCCGGGTCGGTCTGGATCTGGTATGTACCAAGCCGGGTTACCGTTGAGGTCTCGTCCCAATTTAGCGCCGGGAACAGGAGGATTGCTTGACGTACTGTCGGTTGGAGATTTTACCCGATTCTCTACCTCTCGATCTGTGAGTGTTGCAGTTTCTGTTTCCTGAATTTTGGCGGGAGAAAGGAAGTGAGTTTTTCCATTCTCCGAGTATCTAGAAGGAAATTCAGGGAAAAAACCACCCTCACGCATTTCAGAAATGCTTTCCTTAACCGCCTGAATGACATATTCAATATCTTGTTCGGTATGAGCGGTAGAAAGAAAACAAGTGCGTCCTTCCCAAACATAAACTCCTTTTTCGATGAGATTATAGAATAGTAAATCTATTTCTAACGATTGAAATAGATAACTATCATTCCCTGACAAAACAAAACGGAAAATCGAACCAAAATTGACCAACCGGATTGGCACACCCTCTCGTTCAAAGTAATTATTCAGTGCATTGGCTAACTCTGACGTGCGTTCATTCAAATGCTGTTGTAAAGATGCTCCTTGATTTTTGAGATGCTTTAATACTGCTTGTGCGGAAGCCATCGTTAAGGGGTTTTTGCAAAAAGTCCCCCCAAAAAACATTGTGGTCAGTTGAGGATAGGATTTATCCCCATAAGTCCACTGACCGCCATCTATTACATCCATGTACATTGCTTTACCTGCTACGACGCCAATTGGCAAACCACCGCCAATGCACTTGCCATAAATAGCTATGTCTGCTTCAATCCCGAACCAATCCTGCGCTCCTCTTGGATGGATACGAAAACCGGTAATCACTTCATCAAAAATTAGAGGAATACCTGCTTGTTGCGTTATTTGTCTGAGTTGTTGAAGAAATGCTTGAGGTTGTAAATCTGGACGACGACTTTGCACGGGTTCGACTAAAACAGCCGCTAATTCATGAACATGAGCTTTAATGCTCTCTAGAGATTCGGCAGTCCCATACCTGAGAACAATAAGATCGTCAACCATATTTTGCAGCACGCCTGGACTCATAGGTACGGCTGTTATGCGCTCGTCTTGATGGGTTGATGCAATGGCTAAAGTTCCATCAAATTGACCGTGATAAGCACCGCTAAAGATGACAACTTTAGCGCGACCTGTTGCAGCACGAGCTACCCGCAAGGCACTCATTGCTGCTTCCGTGCCTGTATTACAGAAAGCAACGCGCTCCATGCCTGTTAGGGAGCAGATTAATTCTGCTACTTCCCCGGCAAGTTGAGCTTGCGGGCCTATTTGCATCCCTTGTTCGATCTGATTTTTAAGGGCTTCAGTAATAAATGGTGGATTATGCCCAAAAAGATGCACCCCAAACCCCATTGTTAGATCCACATACTCATTACCATCTATATCCCACAATCTTGATCCCTGAGAACGTTCTCCTACAATAGGATAGAGCATTTCTTTGGTTTCAAAACGGAATGCTGAGGTTACTCTTTTATCAATCAGAACTGAGCGAAAGGCTTGCGCTTTTTGTTTTGATTTTTGAGTCCGCTTAGTATAACGTTGAATCAGCGCTTCTAAGTAGCGCTGTTGTTGTGGTTTGAGTTCTCTGGGCTTAAGGATTTCAACAGATTCGATAGCCGAGAGAGAAGCGAGTTTAGAAAGAGTGGAGTTTGGTTCAGATTTAGGAAAAAAAGATGCGGATTGCCCTATTGGCTTGTGTTGGCCTTTGGCAACAAAATCACCAGCTTGTTTTGGAGTTAAATTCCCTGATTTAGATTGTCCATTTTGGGGTACATTAAACTGCTTTGCCGATAAATCTTTGCCTTGCAAAATTTGTAACTGCTGAGACATAACTTGGGAAAAGTTATCCATCGACTTGAGTTGTTGCAGCATAACTCTTTCTAAAGCAGTCTCAGCAACGTGGTTTGAGATTGTTGACTCTACCGAGGTAATGTTAGTATCTAACCGCTCTGGTTGTTGCTGTTCTGTTTCAGATTCTAATTTGGGTTGTTGAAAATCGCTATCGTCCCATTCTTTATCTAAATTCTTATCTATGTATGTGGCTAGGGCGTCAAGGGTTGTTAATTCTTCAAACAACTGGCGAATCGTAAGTTTAAGTCCGAAGGTCTTGGCAATTTTATCTATAGCCTCAATCAGGATGAGCGACTCAGCCCCCATTTCTAATAAAGAGGTATTAACATCTATTTTAAACGTATCACAACCTAGTAAATTGGCGACTAAAGAACGCAGTTGTAAAATAATCTTGTCATACCGTTTTGTCGTTTGAGATATTTTCGTAAAATTTCTGTTGTCCATATTAATATTCTTTTCTTGAATCAGATTTTGTTGAGATAGTGGCTTAGTCTCCTCTATCCAATAGCGCTGTCGTTGGAAGGGATAAGTTGGCAGAGGAACACGGCGACGAGTATAGTCGAGATTGAATCCCACCCAATCGATTGGCAACCCATGCACATATAGCTGTGCCAAACTGCTTAATAGTTCCTGCCAATCTTCTTGGTCGGGACGCAAGCTAGGTAGCCATAGCCCCAAATGTTCGGGTAGGCACTGACGAGCCATTCTCAATAAGATAGGCTTGGCACCTATCTCTACAAACACATCTATTTCTTGTTCTTCTAGGCTTTCTATACAACGGGCAAATCTGACGGGCTGCCTAATGTGACGGCACCAATATTCTGGAGTTGTTATCTCCTCTGTCGCCAAAGTACCAGTAACATTAGAAATCAGCTTAATTTTTGGTGAAGAAAAGTTAACTTGTCGGGCAACTCGTTCAAATTCTCCTAACATGGGTTCCATTAATGGTGAATGGAAGGCGTGGGAGACATTTAGTTTTTTAGTTTTAATTCCCGAAGATTCTAAAGTTGTGCAAATGGTGTTTATTGCTTCGCGTTGACCGGAAATAACGACACTTTTGGGAGCATTAATTGCTGCAATTGAAACATATGTGCTGTAGGGTGCGATCGCCTCTTGTACTTGTGACTCACTCGCCAACAAAGCTACCATTTCCCCATCTTGGGGCAGGGCTTGCATTAATTTTCCCCTAGTAGCAATCAGTTTTAATCCGTCTTCTAAGCTAAAGACTCCAGCAATACAAGCTGCCACATATTCCCCAACACTATGACCCATCACTGCATCAGGTTCTATGCCCCAGGATTTCCACAATTGAGCTAGGGCGTATTCCAAAACAAATAGGGCGGGTTGAGTGTAGGCTGTCTCATCCAATTTTGAATTATGGGCTTGATTGTCTGGATACAAAACTGATAGCAACGGCTGTTCCAGATAAGAACGGAGAATTTCATCACAGTAATCGATAATTTGCCGGAAAGTAGGTTGTGTTTCGTAAAGTTGACGACCCATGCCTGCATATTGCGAACCTTGTCCCGTGAAAAGAAAAGCAATTCGCTTCTTGGATGTTGTTTTTAGCGATTGCAGCTTGGTTTTGGACTGAATTAGACTAACCAACTCTTCCTGAAACTGTTTTTTATTTCTCCCAACAACAGCCCAACGATAGTTAAAATGTTCGCGTCCTATATTCGCTGTGAAACAAATATCTGCTAGTTCAGTATTTAAATTAGACTCCAAATAATTGACATAACGCTGTGCCAATTCTTCTAAAGCCTTCTCGGTTTTTGCTGATAGAGTCAAAATATGCCAAGGACACTCAGATAAATTTTTCCTTTTGCCTTTCGCCTTTTGACTTTTGACTTGTTCAGGTGCTTCTTCCAGCACAACATGACAATTTGTGCCGCCCATGCCAAAAGAACTCACTCCAGCACGGCGTGGCATACCATTGCTTTTCCATTCGGTGAGTGCTGTATTGACGTAAAAGGGACTATTGGCAAAGTCAATGTTGGGATTGGGCTGTTTAAAATGCAGGCTGGGGGGTATAGATTTATGTTTAAGTGCCAGAACAGTCTTAATCAAACCCGCTATACCAGCCGCCTCATCTAAATGTCCTACATTTGTTTTTACTGAGCCAATAGCACAAAAGCCGTTTTTCTGACTACTCGTACTCTGCCGAAACGCTTTGGTGAGTGCGGCAATTTCAATCGGATCTCCCAGAGGAGTTGCGGTTCCGTGGGTTTCCACATAACTCACTGTGCTAGCATCAATTTCAGCCGAGGAAAGTGCTGAAGAGATGACCGCTGCCTGCCCTTCTACACTGGGCGCTGTGTAACCCACCTTCGCTGCACCATCGTTGTTAATGGCTGACCCTTTGATAACGGCATAGATGTTGTCTTCTGAAGCGATCGCTTCATCCAATCGCTTCAAGACGACGATTCCCCCGCCATTACCGAACACTGTTCCTCTAGCTTCAGCATCAAAAGCCCGACAGTGTCCATCAGGAGACAGAATCATTCCCTCTTGGTAAAGATAGCCCACTTTATCGGGAACGAAGATAGAAATACCTCCCGCCAGTGCCATGTCGCATTCCCCACTGTGCAAACTCTGGATTGCCAAATGAACGGCAACTAGTGAAGTGGAACAGGTGGTTTGAACATTAACACTCGGTCCTGTCAACTGAAGTTTGTAAGAGACGCGCATGGGCAAATGATCTCCACCATTACCCTGCTCTACTTGAAATTCACTTGCCCCTCTAAAGAGACGATGGCTAAGGAAGGGGCGATGGGGATAAAACTCAAGACTTGGACAAACATTGTTGATTAAGTAGGTACTCAGACTCGAACCTGCGTAAACCCCCACCAATCCTGAGTAAGTTTTGGGATTGTAACCAGCATTTTCAAAAGCTGACCAAGCACATTCCAAGAAAATACGTTGTTGCGGGTCCATGATTTCGGCTTCTCTGGCGCTGTAGCCGAAAAACTCTGCGTCAAACTCTTCGATGTTTGGTAAAACAGCGCCAACTTTAACATAATTAGGTTGATTTAGCAAGCTCAGATCGTGAATCTCGATTTCCTCATTAGAAAATAAGGAAATCGATTCTACCCCAGAGCGCAGATTTTGCCAAAAGGCATCAATATTCTCTGCCCCTGGAAAACGACCAGATATACCGATGATGGCTATATCCGAGCGCTGTTGGGTGCGTTTATTGCTCTTTTTGTGGCGCTTGAGTGTTAGTTTTTCTGCTTGCGTCTGACTTAAGTGTTGGGCTAAAGCATATATAGTCGAGTATTGAAACAGCGTCACAGCTGATAAACTGGAACCAAAGATTTCAATTAATTTTTTATGCACCTGAATCAGGAGTAAGGAATTACCGCCCAACTCAAAGAAATTATCATGAATTCCCACCTCCTCTAGCCCAAGCACTTCAATCCAAGCTTGAGCAATCATTTTTTCGGTGTCAGATTGGGGCATAACTAGTGCCCCCTCTAATTCTGGACGAGACTTGTCGGGTAGAGGAAGTGCACGGCGGTCTATTTTCCCACTGGGTGTCAGAGGCATTTTATCGAGCATCACGATTACTGCTGGCACCATGTAATCGGGTAAGTTTTCTTTTAGATAATTGCGTAAGGTTAGCTCTAGTTGATTGCTTACCTCTGACTTTACAGGAACCACATAAGCGATTAATTTTTTGTTGCCGGGAACATCTTCTGATGCGATGACTGCGTTTTCTCGAACAGTCGGATGTTTGGCTAATAATCCTTCAATTTCACCCAACTCAATCCGAAAACCGCGAATTTTTACTTGGCGATCAGCTCTGCCGATATATTCGATGTTACCATCTTTTAAGTAACGAGCCTTATCCCCTGTTTTGTAAAGACGTCCAGTACCAAAGGGGTTAGGAATAAATTTCTCTTGAGTTAAAGAAGGTTGATTGAAATAACCTCTAGCAATACCATCACCGCCGACGTATAATTCACCAGGAACTCCTATCGGGACAGGTTGATAAAACTCATCTAATATATAAGTTTGAATATTGTTAATAGGACGACCGATGGGAGGAAGTACCGACCAACTGTTCACGTCCCCTGTTAAGGTAAAATTTGTGGCATCTATGCACTCAGTTGCACCGTAATGATTGTGTAGAGTACAACCTGTTTGCTTGAAGAAGTTGGCAATCTTAGGTGTTATCTGCAACTGTTCCCCAGCAGTCATCACCTCACGCACAGTAGTGGGAACTGTCTTTTGGTCAATCACTTCTGCCAACTGCTGTAGAGCAACAAAGGGAAGATAGAGTTTTTCTATCCTTCTTTCTATGATGAGATTTAATAAAGCTTCGGGATTACGCCGCACTTGTTCTGAAATCAATACCAGCGTTCCAAGAGAACACCAAGTGGAAAAGATTTCATAGAACGAGATATCGAAGCTCAGGGGAGCAAATTGTAAAGTCGTAACTCCTTTTGTGCTACTTTGAAGATGCCAGTCAATCCAATTAGAAAGAGCAAGATGTTCCATCATCACACCCTTGGGCTTTCCTGTAGAACCGGAGGTGTAAATGATATAAGCTAAATTATGTGGTTGAACCAGACTGACTGGATTTTCATCACTCTGTTGAGAAATCATCTCCCAATCAGAATCCAGGCGGACTATTTCTTGGTTTTTCGCTATCTCAGCTATTTGTGATGATGCTAAAAGCAGTGTCTCGGTCGTCAACAGAACTTGCAAGTTGACATCTGACAACATGTATGCTAATCGTTCCTTTGGATAAGCGGGGTCTAATGGTACATAAGCACCACCTGCTTTGAGAACACCTAAGATGGCGACCATCATCTGCGGGGATCGCTCTATGCAGATACCGACTAACCCTTCTGGTTTTACTCCCAGTTTCTGTAAATAATGCGCTAATTGATTCGCACGGTCATTGAGTTCTCTGTAGGTTAATTGTTGATTTTCCCAAACTACGGCAACAGCAGAAGGATTTTTTTCTACTTGAATCTCAACTAACTTATGGATACAGGTTTGGGCATATTCTATTTTTGTGTCATTCCACTCCAAGAGCAGTTGATGGCGTTCTCCTTGGGTTAACAGTGGCAGAGAGCCGATACGTCCCTCTGGATTGGCAACAATACTTTCGAGCAGATTCTGAAAATGTTTTAAAATACTGGTTATTGTAAAATCTTCAAATAAGTCGGTATTATATTCCCAAGTCCAAACTAATCCTGAGTCTGTGTCTTTGATAAATATACACAAATCGTAGGGTACAGATGTGCTTTCTACATTTACAGGAGTTAGGGTGAAGCAAGGCAATTCCAGCGTTGGCATCAAGTCATCGCGCATGACAAACAACACCTGAAATAGCGGAGTCAGAGCTAAATCCCGCTCTAGTTTTAACTCCTCCACTAACTTTTGAAAGGGGTAATCTTGGTGCTTGTAAGCCTGGGATATGACAGAAGCGACGCGAGACAATAATTGCAGGAAGGTGGGATTGCCCGACATATCAGTCCGCAGTACCAAGGGGTTGCCAAAGTACCCAATTAATTCCTGAGTATCAGGGAGATTACGACCTGATGCAGGCCAACCTACTATAATATCCTCTTGTGTGGTGTAGCGGTAAAGTAATGTTTTGAATGCTGCTAGTAGGAGCGCCTTCAGGGTCACTCCCTGCTGCTCTTTCAGAAGCTTGAGTTTTTCACTGAGATTTTGAGAAAGCTTCAACTGTTGACTTGCACCTGCATAAGTCCCAATAGCTGGTCTTGGGCGGTCTGTAGGCAATTGTAATACGGGCAGGTTATCCCCAAGTTGCTGTTTCCAGTAGGTTAGTTGAGTTTTTAAAATCTCTTGTTGTAGTTGTTGTCGCTGCCCAAGAGCATATTCTTTATACTGAATAGGCAATTCAACCAGTCCAGACTCCTTACCAGACTTGAAAGCTTCATACAGCGCCGCTAATTCTTGGAAGAATATACCAATAGAGCGATCGCCATCGCACACGATGTGGTGCATACTTAACACCAATATGTGCTGAGTTTCTTCCAAAAGTAGCCAACAAACTCTCCACAGCGGTCCAAGGCTGAGGTTGAAGGGAGAAAGGACAATTTGAGTCGCTAACCGCTGAACTTCCTGTTCCCGGTCGGTTGCGCTTAATTTTTGCAGGTCTATGACTGGCAACTCTATTCTAAAGGGTGAGTCAATTATCTGCTTTGGTTGCCCGTCAATGATATCAAAGGTAGTTCGTAAGATTTCATGACGCCTGACAATTTCATTGATGCTCTGCTCTAGTATGTCTGCATTGAGCAACCCTGTAATTTGGATGGTTCCCCGTATATTGTAAGCCGAATTACCGGGTGACAATTGTTCGAGGAACCACATCCGCTCTTGTTCAAAGGATATGGAAAAACTTCCTTTATCTGAACTAGAAAAAATGATTTGTGTTTCCATATCGTTGTTTTCTTAACACCGCTTTTTATCTTACTATTTATCGTCAATCTATCCAGGTAATTATTTATTTTTTTTTGTTAAAATATATTATTATTTGTTAAGCTTAATAAGCTAGTACTTTAAGGTGTAAATTCGGTTAAGGTAGTATCTAGTGATGAGATTCACTAAACCACTCATGCCCTGCCAACCTCTTACAATCACCCTGAGTGATATCATTCGTGACAGGTTAGAAGAGAATGGCTTTTGTCAATTAGAAATTTTGCCGAAAAATGAGTCAATTATAGAGTATAAAACTCACTTTTTTACTGATTATTAAGAGCAAGAGTGTGGGAGGTTCGCTTTAATATTGAAAAAGTGTGGGCTAGAGATATGTGGCAAATGACCTTGTCGTTTAAATCGCTCTCCTGGCTCACGCTGTTTGTGTCTGGTTAAATCGTTTGTTTAGTTTGGAACTATTACACTTCGATGGTCTTGTAACAGAATAAGTTGCACATTGCGTACCGTAAGAATGAGGAATCTTTATGAAAACACTTGATTGTATCATTGTCGGTTACAACGACGTTGATTTCAACGACTTCATACAAAAACAGAAGCAATTCATAAACCGCTCAGGGTCATATGTCGAACTCAAGACTAACTCGATAATGCTTAATAATAAGCGCTCTACCTATATGGAGCTACTGAATGAAGTTTTAACTAGGTCTACAGGAAGAGCTTCCAACCTCAGTGCTTTCGAGATGCCTAGTCTCGCTTTAGCTTACCTCGCAAGTTTTCTGCAAAAGCGTAACTTTTCTGTTGAAATTGTCAATTTTTTTAACTTTGATAAATCCAAGCTAGTTGATTTACTGCTGGAGTCTCCACGTGCGGTTGTGATAACAACCACATATTATGTAGATGACGAGCCGATTAAACAGATTGTAAAATTCATCCGTGAGCAGAATACAGAAGTTAAAATAATTGTTGGTGGACCTCGAATATTTAATATTTGCTACGCGAATAAACCTCACACTCAAGATTTATTATTCCGAGCTATTGGAGCAGATATCTACATTAATGACTCCCAGGGCGAAACCACTTTGGAGAAAGTGCTTATATGTTTAAAGAATAGCTCGTTTACGGATTTGGCTAAAGTTCCAAATGTTATTTACAAGGTAGATAGTAAAACTTTTAACAGAACCGAGAGAGTTATGGAAAGTAATGACATTAACGAAAATGCCGTCGATTGGAGGTACTTTAAGCCTGACTTCTATGTACCTACAACCTATATGCGAACAGCTAGAAGCTGTCCATTTTCCTGTGCATTTTGCAACTATCCAAGCTTTGCAGGATCACATACAGTTTCTAGTATTGAAACAATTGAAGCTGAAATGCGCTACCTCCATGATAATGGAGTGAAGAACATCATTTTTATCGACGATACCTTCAATGTCCCGCTACCCCGGTTTAAGAATATATGCAGGATGATGATTCGTAACAAATTTAATTTTAATTGGGTGTCGTTTTTTCGTTGTTCTAACTCAGATGACGAAGCGTTCGATCTTATGCAACAGAGCGGGTGTATTGGTGTCTACTTGGGTATTGAGTCGGGGGATCAACAAATACTCAAGAATATGAATAAGTTTGCAGATGTAAACAAATATAGGTATGGAATTAAAAAACTCACTGAGCGAGGCATTCTTACCTTAGCTTCTCTAATCGTCGGATTTCCAGGTGAAAATCGCGAAACGGTTTTGAACACGATTAACTTTCTCCAGGAATCCCCAACTACATTCTATAATGTTCAACTCTACTATCACGACACCCTGGCTCCGATTCAAAAGAGAAAGGAAGAGTTTGAAATTATCGGCTCAGGATATAGCTGGCAGCATAACTCAATGGGATGGGAACAAGCCGCCGATTGGATGGAATATATGCTTAAAAATATCAGTAACACAATACCGTTACCACTATACGGTTTCAGTATTTGGGCGATTCCTTATCTGATGCAGCATCATATGTCCGTCTCTCAAATTATCAGTTTTGCGAAAGATGCAAGGGGTTTACTACTTAGAAGTTTGCCGGACACTCCTGTAGACTTTTCGGATGATATAAAGCAAATGGCCAGCAATTTCGGAACTCCGAAATCTACAGCTATTGCTAGTTAATCATCCCACTTGAATTAAAACTTGCACTAT
>CAZZYE010000006.1:0-38423 GCA_964658145.1 uncultured Stigonema sp. | reverse complement strand
ACCCTACTACATATATTTCAAAAATCAAATAGGATTCCTATAACCGAGCAGTGATTCACCAGATTTGATATCAAACCACTAATAACCCAAGTTGCGTTAATACAAAATATTATTTATAGGAAAAAAATGTACAAGCGCCGTCAACAACATCTGTGGAGATCGATAGCATTGTTCCTAACTGGGATATTTCTACAATTTTGGTTGTACATACCAACTATCGCCTTATCCCAAAATCCCAGTGGAGCAACTAATTCCGGTGGCTGTAGTAATATTACAGCCCCTCTCACATCTGAGGAACAAACTTACGCTCGTGCTGCGTGGCAGTATTTTGTGAAAAATTATCAGCCCGCCACAGGATTTACCAACTCAGTTGGGGGATATCCCTCAGGCACACTCTGGGATATGGGGAATTACCTGATGGCGTTGAATGCAGCACGATGGCTTCAGATCACTGACCAAGCTGACTTTGATGCTCGCCTCAATAAATTTTTGACGACTTTGAGCAACCTGAAGCTATTTGAAGATACCTTGCCAAATAAAGTCTACAATGCAGCTACCGGACAAATGGTTGATTACGGAAACAATCCGATTGAGCGGGGTCTTGGTTGGTCAGCTTTAGACGTTGGTCGAATACTTGCTGCATTTGATGTGATCCGCACTTGTCATCCTCAATATGGAGAGTCGCTGAATTCGATTGTCTCAAAGTGGCAAGTAGGGCGAGCAATTAAAGATAAACAATTGCAGGGAGCGATAGTCGGACCTGACAACAAAACACTCTTGGTGCAAGAAGGAAGACTCGGCTACGAGCAATATGCTGCCAGGGGTTTTGAAAGATGGGGCTTCAAAGTACCTCAGGCAATTGCTTTGAAGCCGCTGCAGTTAGTGGAGATTAACGGTGTCAAGATCCCCGCTGATACCCGTGATTTTAAGAGTACCAATGCTAACAACTACGTTGTCAGCGAATCCTACATCTTGGAAGGAATTGAATTTGGTTTGCAAGGCAAGTTAGCTGATTATGCTGCGCGGGTGTTAGATGTGCAAAAGCGGCGCTACGATACTACAGGTCAGCTAACTGCTGTGTCGGAAGACAACATCGATCAAGAACCTTATTTTCTCTACAACACCGTTTATGCTAACGGTATTCCCTGGGCAACCATCACGGACACCAACAAGCCTTACCCACATTTACGGAGCATTAGTACAAAGGCTGCCTTTGGCTGGCGTTATCTTTTCCCCGACAATGCCTATGCTCAAAAAGTTTTTGACGCCGTCAAGGATCTCCACAGCCCTGATGACGGTGGTTACTACGCTGGTATTTATGAAGAGTCAAAGCAACCGAATAAAGCTTTGACTGGCAATACCAATGGGCTAATTTTAGAGATTTTGTACTACAAAGCCACGGGAAATCGCCCTTTAATTGCGTCTAGTTCTGCCAGTGTGGTAGCCCGAAATAGTAATACTACTAACTCTAAAACACCCGTAAATCCACTTAATTCCAGCCCAAAAGAGATCGCCACAGATCCCACTCCTCTTTCTAAAGTTATAGAGGTGACCGTCGCACCTATTCCCCCGGTTGGTAGTTCAGATCCATCAGATAAACTGAAGCTAGCCCGACCTTTGACTGTAATTGAACGGCGCTATGCAGAAGCAGCATGGCAGTACTTTCAGGCGAATTATCATGCCAAGAGTGGGCTAATCGACGATCGCAGCGACCTCAAAGGCGCAACTTTATGGGGATTGGGAGATTATCTGGCAGCACTTCATGCAGTCCGATCGCTCGACATCATCTCAAGTAATGAATTTGACCAGCGTACCCGACATCTTTTAGGTGCTTTAGCCAAGCTACCGTTGTTTGCTCTGGAGTTACCGCATCGGGGTTACGATACGCGATCGCTGCAACCAGTAGATTATGGCGGGAACCCAGTTCCAGAAGGAACCGGCTGGTCGGCTTTGGATATCGGACGAATATTGGCAGCGCTTTACAACTTGAAGACCTATTATCCCGAGTACACAGCAGCGGTGGATCGAATTGTGCTGGATTGGTCGTACTTGCGAGTCGTGCGGGATGGTATGCTCGTAAGTTCCGCTGTCACAAAGGATAACAATGGGCGATCACTTATTCACATCAGCCCTGAAACCCGCTTAGGTTATGAGGAATATGCAGCTCGTGCTTTTCAATTGTGGGGGTTTGATGTTGAGCGATCTGCTGTCGGCGGTAAATATCAAACTGCCTCAGTGGAGTCAGTGCTCGTGCCAATAGGGCGCATCCGCGATGTAGAGACGCGACATGTCGCGTCTTCACACCAGTACACGGTCAGCAATCCTTTCTTGCTTTATGGTCTGGAGTTTGGTCTTGATCCGCAAATGCGATCGCTGGTGCAGCCAATTTTCCAAGCACAAGCTGAGCGCTACCATCGTACCGGAACGCTCACTGCCTCAGCCACTACCCTGATCGATCGCCAGCCGTACACTGTCCACAGTACAATTATTGGTCAGGAGCAGCCTTGGGTGGCGTTAGGGGATGACGGCAAACCTGTACCGAAGGGACGAGTGGTAAGTACGGCAGTGGCTTTTGCAACTCATGCTCTACTGCCTGAAAATAATTATGCACAAGAGTTACTACGGGGAACGACGGATTTATATAACCCACTAGCAGGCTTCTATGAGGGCTTCTATGAAACAACGGGCAAAACGGCGATCGGTTTCACCAGCAGCACCAACAGTATGATTCTGGAATCCTTGCTGTACATGGTCACGAATCGACAGCCCCTGACTCGTCCGACGGACGATCTGAAATCTCCCTGGTGGCGGGCAGTTAAGGCGGGAAATTCCGATCGAGGTTTACCCAGTACTGCCACGCAAAAAGCGCGGTTGATTTCTGATAGTTCGGGAAATTACTGGGTTTCGCGTAGTGGCGATCGCACTTCCGTGATTAATTAGCCTCTTCCTAATGGTAGAATAAAAGAACCATCCATAGATAGAACTATGTGTGGCTAATATATACTATGCTATGCGACAGTGCATACCTAGAGCAGCTAGCTACGAGCAGCAAGAATTTTTTGCTGTTTTAATTCTGCCTTGGGACGTGTCTGACGCATCAATAAAACCTGACAAGCGGACTAGGTCATCCTAAGGAGGAACTCAAAGTGCTAAAGCAACTTCTGACGGGTAGTTATGTTTTTGTTTTGTTGCTTGCCGGCACTTGGTCGGTTCAAGCACAAGTACCAAACCCCGCTCCATCCACTCAACCTCAAGTAACAACAGCACCCCAAACCCAGATTAGTCCAGAGGAACTCCAAAAATTTGCGAGAACCTTAAAACAGTTGATAGTGATTGAACAGGGGGTGAATCAGCAGATTTCACAAGCAGTCAGTCAGTCAGGTTTGAGCGAACAACGATTTACTGAAATCTATCAGGCACAGAAAAATCCTTCATCTCAACCAACAACTGCCATTACCTCACAAGAAAAGCAGAAATTCCAGAAGACCTTCACAAAGCTTGGAGAGATTCAGCAACAGGGTCAGTCAAAGATGCAGCAAGTCGTTAAGAAGGAAGGGATAGAGCCAGCACGCTTCCAGCAAATTATGGCAGCCGTAAAACAAGATCCCGCACTCAAGCAAAAAGTGCAGCAGATGATTCAGAGCTAGTATTTGAGAACACGCCTTTATAAGCGATCGCCAACAAGCATCTCTTGCGGCAGTTAATCTAATATTCTGACCAGCACCTCTTTTCGGGGTGCTTTTAACAATTGAGTGTGCGACCCAAAGTAGGGGCGAACAGCCGTTCGCCCCTACTCGTTTTTTTGCCAAATTCAAAAGCCACGCTTGTTAGTAATGAATTGAACTTGGGAATACTTAGTATAAGGTAATGGGGAAAAAGCTAATTGCCAATCTTCCATTCCCCACTCCCCACTCCCCATTATTCAGGGTGCCGTTGATGACTTCAGTTTCCATTGTTGAACCTACTGTCAGCTTTTCGGGTAACAGCCACTCGAAGCTGAAAGAAAGAACGCTGCTATTTCGCTACTTAGCAGAAATCAATTTAATTTTTGGTGCTTGGTATTTGCAATGGCGCATCACCCATTCAATTAACTTTGATGCGCTATGGATCTCTATTCCGTTGCTGCTTGCAGAAATTTATAGCTATTTCGGCGGCGTGATGTTTGTGATTGGGTTGTGGCGTCCCCTAGTCCGACAGGTTAAGTCTTTCCACCAGATGACGCCTCCCATCCCCAGCGATGAGTGGCCAACTGTAGATGTGTTTGTGACGTGCTATAATGAACCTCCAGAAATTGTCGAAAAAACTGCTAGGGCAGCTTTAGCAGTAGATTACCCCCCGACAAAGCTACGGGTTTATGTGCTGGATGATGGCAACTCGGCGGCGATGCGAACTATGGCGGAAAGACTTTCTATAGAGGATTTGCAGTCGCCACTGCTACAGCAGGAAGCAAATCGGATTGACGCAGAGCGCTGTTTTCTGTTGGAACGCCTTGAGCAACTGGAAAATCTTACACATTCGACTCAAGCAGCTGAACAATGGCTGCAAGATTTATCATCAGGACAAGTTCAAAGTCTTAACCCTCAGTCAGCCGAGTTTTTGCACAGCCTGCGACAGTTCATTCTTTGGTTACATCCTCACGATCAAACTCTAGCAGAGCGCCTGACTACCGAGCTGCTTGCTTTACAACAAGCTATTCACCGAAAAGAATTGGAACTAGTCGAACTTGCTCGTTTTCGCTACATTGCTCGTCCCAAACCAGTTGGCGTAGCTCATCATGCTAAAGCTGGCAACCTCAATTACGCGATTTTTTCCGGAGAAACTTCCGGACAATTTATTGTTACCTTGGATGCGGACCATATTCCCAAGCCACAAATTCTCCAGCGAGTCTTGCCGTTTTTCTATACCTACAATCTTTTCACCGGAAAATACGAGCCGAACCAAATTGCTTTTGTGCAAACCCGCCAGGATTTTTACAACCTTCCTGCGGGCGATCCCTTTGGACACAAAGCAGATTTATTTTATGGACCGCTGCAACAAGGTAAAGATGGCATGAATGCTGCTTTCTATACTGGAACAAATGCGATGCTCAGGCGTGAGGCACTAATTAGTGTTGGACTGCAATATTTTTCTGATGAGTTTGCTAAAGATGAAAAACGTTTAGATGAATTTGAATTAGTTGGTGGAGTATCCAGCGCCAGTATTACAGAAGATATGAATACTGCCATGCGTTTGCATGGTGCTGGATGGAAATCTATTTATCACAATGAACTGTTGGCAGAAGGTTTGGCACCGGATGACTTGAGTTCTACCCTTAAACAGAAGCTACGGTGGGCACAAGGTACTATCCAAGTACTACTACAAGAAAATCCACTGACAAAACCAGGGCTAACATTTTGGCAACGGTTGCACTATTTTAAGACGATGTATAGCTATTTTGCTGGTTTTGCTACTTTTGTTTTTATCTCTTGCCCAATTATCTATTTTTTCACAGGAATTATTCCCGTGAAAACCTACGGTCCTGATTTTGCTTTACACTTTTTCCCAGCTTTTGTTCTCAACCGCCTGACTTTTCTTGCAGCTACTTGGGGCATTCCAGCAAGACAAATTTGGCGCTCTGAGCAATATGCGATCGCCCTATTTCCCCTGTTGATCCAAGCTGTATGGAGTGTATTCTCAGGACGACCAATTAAATTCCAAGTCACACCCAAGCAGCGGCAATCTGGAATTTATCTCCGGCTTGTTTGGCCTCAAATAGTTGTCTTCGTCCTCATTATTCTAGGAATTTTATGGAGTCTTTTCCGTTTTGCAATTGGTAATCTAGATTATCCTTGGGTTCACCTACTAAATGGTGCATGGGCTGTTTATAACTTATTACTTCTTTCGTCTATCATCCGCGCATCTGTCTGGCAGCCCAATCAGGGAGTAGGGGAGAGAGGTTCCGCCGGAACATCTGTACGTTCGTAGGAGAAATACAAATGATGATCCTCATTAGGGAATACCAAAAAATAAATTATCCAATATTGTGGGGTGGGCATCCTGCCCGCCCAGTTCATAGGACGGGCAGGATGCCCATCCTACAAGAAATAGTTGGAGATTTTTTTAATTGGAAGTCCCTTAGTTAAGTTTATTTGCGCTGACCTACTTATTGACTATGAACACTTTTTCAAATCCCGATAACTTTCGTCAGCAAACTGTTTTAACAATATATGCTCATGCTGATGATGAAGTGCTACCTGCCGCTGGCACTCTCAGTCTAATGTCTAAGGCAGGATGGAGCATTCGTTGCCTAATTTTGACTGATGGCAGTCATTCCAGTTCTCACATCAAGGGTACACGTCATGAGGAAGCAGAAGCTGCTGGCAGAATCATTGGTGCAACTTACGAGTTTTATGCTCTTGAGGAGTGTAATTTTTCAACACAAGCAGTCGTCACAGTTACTGAAGAAGCTATTCAGCGTTTGCGACCGGATCTGATCATTACTCACGCACCACAACCTGAAAAATACGGGCATAGAGACCATGAAGTTTGTGCGATTGCTGTTTCCAATGTCGCTACCCGCAAAAACATTCCTTTATGGTATTCCGCACCACCAGTTTTTTTACGGGGATTTGAACCAAACTTTTTTGTGGATATTACCTCAGTGATTGAGGAAAAAATTGCTGCTATTGATTGTTATGAATCTGAGCAAGAAAAATCATTTATGCAACTCGACGCCATACTTGTTTTATCTCGTTTTTGGGCACGAGAACTTGGTCAAAAAGAAGGCTATTTTGAAGCATTTGAAATTTCTCGACATTTGGTTAATGGTAGCTTTTTCACCGCATTAAGTCATTCCGAAAATGAATTTTAACTAAAAAAATAATGTAATTATTGGTTTAGTTATTGCACTTTGTCATAATAAAGTGTCAAAATAATAGATAGTTAGCAAGCAAAATTTCATTTACTAAACATATGAGTCCAACTGTCAAAATACTTCAACCTTCAGGCATTTTAGATGGTATTAGAGGTAATGAACTACGTCGGGAGGTTAACGAAATTGTGAATATCGGAGCGAATATTGTGTTAATTGACCTCAAAGATGTAAAGTTTATCGATAGTTCTGGTCTAGGTGCTTTAGTATCAGTAATGAAAATGGTGCGAACTGCTGGAAGCCAACTCTTTGTATGTTCCGTAAACGGTCAAGTCAAAATGTTGTTTGAACTAACTAAAATGGATAGAATTTTTGAAAAGTTTGCCGATCAAGATGAATTCAATCGCCACGTACTTGCAATTCAATAGGATTTTCATAGTGGTATTCCTCAACCGCCTCTTAATCAATAATGCTATTGTCAAAGGTAAGTGGGGATAGTAGCTGTTAGCTAATTGCTACCCAGTTATAGACAGATGTGGATAAAATGGGGACTTTGCATCTTGTTAAGGGTAGTCCGCAGGCAGAGAAACCTGGTAAATAAGTGCGCGCACCGGGTTTCTGTCTAGGTGCTGATGCTGAGAGTGCTGTTGCTCACATTTACCGTGCCATTGTTAAAGGGGAGTAGTCAAACAAAGAAGTGCGGAGTGCGGAGTGCGTTCGGCTCTTAACCCCATAGATGAAACCTATGCGGTTGTTCTACAGACGATCTTGTTTCATTACCGCACGCTCTTCTTGGGAACAAATATTTCTTTGTTCTCTCGCGTGGCGCACACGGAGCGCTACGAACCGAGTTGGGTGTGGAGCTCGTACGCGCAAAACGAAGCACTTCGACAGGGAGCACCCCGTTCTTGGTCAACCTCTTAATTACCGCCACCCACAATGCCTGGGACTTGCTTGTTGGTATGAGCACTCCAAAACTGGGAGTACTCCCACTCTCCAAGTATCCCTGAAAGGAAAAAATGCTGACCTACGTCGCGCATCCTGGGGTACAAGTATCATTGGATACTGTAGGCATTGAAAAAGGGCAGACGTGGGACAATATTTACGTGCAAAATTAACTTAAATTCGCACGACCGCACAACTACTGCTAAATGTAACGGATTGCAAAGTATAATGAAAACGACAAAAGGATTAAGAAATATTGAAGAGCAGTAAAGTTAAATGCGAGTAGCGATCGCGGGAGCAGGTTTAGCAGGACTTTCCTGCGCAAAATATCTTACCGACTTAGGTCACACTCCTATTGTCTTGGAAAGCCGAGACGTACTGGGGGGTTTGGTGGCGGCGTGGAAAGATGCAGACGGAGACTGGTATGAAACTGGGCTGCACATTTTTTTTGGGGCATATCCCAATATGTTGCAGCTATTTAAAGAACTGGGTATTGAAGATCGCTTGCAGTGGAAAGAACACACTATGATCTTCAACCAGCCGGAGAAACCAGGGACTTACAGCCGCTTTGATTTTCCCAACTTGCCAGCGCCATTTAATGGCATCGTGGCAATTTTGCGGAACAACGATATGCTGACTTGGGGCGAGAAGATCCAGTTAGCTAAAGGCTTGGTTCCAGCCATGCTTCGGGGGCAGAACTATGTCGAACAGACGGATAAGTATACATTTTCTGAATGGCTAAAGCGGCAAGGCGTCAGCGAGGAGGTACAACAAGATATCTTTATCGCTGCATCCAAATCGCTTAACTTCATTAATCCAGACGAGATTTCGGCAGTAGTTCTACTGACTGCCCTCAGAGCCTTTCTCCAAGAAAAAAGCGGCTCAAAAATGGCTTTTCTGGATGGTTCTCCGACTGAGCGATTGTGCAATCCACTAGTAGATTACATTACCGCTCGTGGTGGAGAAGTACGATTAGAAGCGCCATTGAAAGAAATTTTGACGGGCGATGATGGCATCAAGGGGTTCAAGATACGTTCGTTGAATGGCGCAGAAGATGAAGTGTTAACGGCTGATTTGTATGTCTCGGCAATGTCAGTTGACTGCTTGAAGGTGATATTACCACCGGCTTGGAAGCAGATGGAGTATTTCCAATCGTTGTCAAAATTGTCAGGTGTTCCAGTAATTAACTTACAACTGTGGTTTGACCGGAAACTTACAGATATCGATCAGTTGTTATTTTCCCGATCCTCTTTACTCAGTGTTTACGCTGATATGAGTAATACCTGTCATGGCTACGCTGACCCCAATCGCTCGATGCTAGAATTAGTTCTGGCTCCGGCTGCAGATTGGATCTCAAAATCAGATGAAGAGATTTTGCAGGTAACCCTTGCTGAGTTGCAAAAACTTTTCCCCACACACTTTGGTCAGGAAAATCCAGCAAAATTGCTGAAATATCATGTAGTTAAAACGCCGCGTTCAGTATATAAAGCGACTCCTGGGTGTCAACAGTGCCGTCCTGACCAGAAAACCCCGATTGCTAACTTCTATTTAGCAGGAAGTTACACTAAGCAACGCTACTTAGGGAGTATGGAAGGTGCCGTACTTTCTGGTAAGCTGACAGCGCAGGCGATCGCAGAAGCATACCCATTGGCAAATTCTTCCAGCCTGCAAATGCAAACCCTTCAGTCTGCAACGAATGCTGCAACTGTCTGATTCTCCCCCATGCATGAAAACGTCGATCTCTGTAGACGAGTCTTACCAACTTTGTCGCCAGCTCATAGTAAAGTATTCCACGACTTTTTACGTCGGCACTTTACTCATAAACCAGCAAAAGCGTCCGGCTATTTGGGCAATTTATGCTTGGTGTCGCCGTACAGATGAACTGGTGGATGGTCCCGCATCTGCTATTACCACGCCAGAAACCCTAGACCTATGGGAGCAGCAACTGGAATCAATTTTTGCGGGACGTCCAGTGGATAATTTCGATGTGGCGTTAGTAGATACCATCCAGCGTTTCCCAATGGACATTCAGCCATTTCGGGATATGATTAGCGGACAGCGTATGGATTTATACCGCAGTCGCTATGAAACGTTTGAGCAGTTATATCAATACTGTTACCGCGTTGCTGGCACTGTCGGCTTAATGTCAACGGCGGTTATGGGGGTTGATACCTCCACAACCACAGCTCCGTGGAATCGCTATCAACAGCCGTATATTCCCACTGAAGAAGCGATTACCTTGGGAATTGCTCATCAACTCACCAACATCTTGCGGGATGTAGGCGAGGATGCCCAGCGAGGGCGGATTTATCTACCCCTAGAAGACTTGGAGCGATTTAATTATACTGAGCAAGACTTGTTCAAAGGAGTGATCGATGAGCGCTGGCGCTCTCTGATGCGCTTCCAAATCCAACGCGCAAGGCAATTCTACACCAAGGCAGAAAAGGGAATTACTTACCTATCTGCTGATGCCCGTTTGCCTGTGTGGGCATCTCTGATGCATTACAGTCGCATTTTGAGCGTAATTGAACGCAATAATTATGATGTGTTCAATCAACGTGCCTACGTACCTCAGTGGAAAAAGTTACTCAGTATTCCAATGGCTTTGCTGCGATCGCAAGTGCTGTGAGTGCTGTTAGTTGTTAATTGTTAGTTGTTAGTAGTATTTTTTACAATTAACAATCAACAATCAACAACTAACTACTAACTACTAACATTGACTATTGACATCCCACTTTAAGATCTGATATCATTCATTACTGTGACCAAGGAGAGGTGGCTGAGTGGTCGAAAGCGACAGATTGCTAATCTGTTGTACGGCAGGTAACTCCGTACCGAGGGTTCGAATCCCTCCTTCTCCGTTTTTTAAACCCGTACAGACGTTCCGCTGGAACGTCTATTCTAATTTATTCCTCTTGGAGGATGCTATGATTTATAATTTGGAGCGAGGAAAGATTAAACTTATATCTAATTAAGCATAAATCTTGCTTTTAGGCTCCACCAACAAGAGGAGTGAAAAGAATATATGCAAAGAGTTCGTGCTAGCTTTGCCTTAACTTTAGTTACCATAATCACAGGTTTTTTGGCAGCTGCTTGTGAAAACCCTACCCGCAATAACACGGCTGACAATGGAAGTAACGCTCTTCCTGCAGCAAACACAACTACTACAGTCAGCAGCGCCAACGGACTGAAAATTGGTTCCTTATTACCAGCAACTGGCGACTTGGCTTCTATCGGACAGCAAATGGCGGGAGCAGTTCCCTTGCTTGTAGACACTGTCAATGCTTGCGGAGGCGTCAATGGGGCACCAGTTACCCTGGTGTCAGTAGACGACCAAACAGATCCGAAAGCTGGTGCAGCTGGTATGAACAAACTAGCAACTTTGGATAAGGTTTCTGGTGTCGTAGGCTCTTTTGCTAGCAGCGTCTCCACAGCGGCAGTTTCCATCGCCACACAAAATAAAGTTATGCTCATTTCTCCTGGTAGCACCAGCCCCGTATTTACCGAAAAGGCGAAAAAAGGCGACTTTAAAGGTTTTTGGGCGCGTACAGCTCCTCCGGATACCTATCAAGCACTAGCGTTAGCCCAACTTGCCAATAAAAAAGGTTACAAGCAAGTTTCCACAGTCGTGATTAACAATGATTATGGTGTGGGGTTTGAAAAAGCATTTGTGCAAGCTTTTGAAAAATTGGGGGGAACCGTAGTTAACAAAAACAACCCGGTACGCTATGACCCCAAAGCTACCACCTTTGACACGGAAGCCGCAGCTGCTTTTGCTGGAAAGCCAAATGCAGTGCTAATGGTAGCTTACGAAGAAACAGCTAGTCTACTGTTAAAGGCTGCTTACCAGCAAGGTCTAACTCAGGGAGTGCAGATTCTACTCACAGATGGCGAAAAATCAGATACCTTCGCGGAAAAGGTCGGCAAAACCTCTGATGGTAAATATATAGTAGCTGGAGCCTTAGGGACTGTACCCGGTTCTGATGGTAAAGGATTAGAAGCTTTCTCCAAGCTTTGGCAATCTAAAAAAGGAGCGCCACCGGCACCATACACTCCCCATGCTTGGGATGCTGCTGCTTTATTGGTGCTGTCAGCGCAAGCTGCTAAAGACAATACGGGCGTTGGCATAGCCAACAAAATCCGTGAGGTTTCCAATCCCTCTGGCACAGAAGTTAGTGATGTCTGCGAGGGTCTAAAGTTACTCAAAGAAGGTAAAAAAATTAATTACCAGGGAGCTAGCGGTAATGTAGATGTTGACCCTTACGGCGATGTAGTAGGTGTTTACGATGTCTGGACAGTTGAAAACGACGGCAAAACTAAGACGATTGACAAAGTTAGCCCGAAATAGAATTAAAGTAATGGGGAAAAAGCTAATAGCTAATAGCTAATTGTGAGTCCAGTCCTTGCAGCTTGTTTCCCGCCGTAGGGAACTGGCGAACCCGAAGGGCTAATTGCGATTAGGCATTAGCCATTAGCTATTAGCAATTTAATTACAAGCCACGGAAGTTGTAGCCGACTCCGATCAACAACCCCACATCGGTGTCACTAAAAAATGCCGCATTTATAGCAGCTGTTGCCGTAAATCTACGATTCAGAGGTACATCGACACCACCAGATACGAGGAAGGCAGCATCAGTGCTGTCGCCAGTTTTAATAGCTACACCACCTCCGATGTAAGGCGAGATCGGCAAGGGTTCGGTAAATGGCTCTGCTAGCGATCGCAGGTTAAAGTCGTAGGTGAGAGGAACCAGAATGACGGGATTATCCCCTAGTACTGCTGCTGGTCGTACAGAGAAGGTATTTGTAAGTCCAATTTTACTGATGATCGTAAAGTTACCACTGCCCAAAGCTGAGCTACCACTTAGACCAAGGTTTGCTGCTATGCCGACATAACTTGGACCACCACGAGTAGCTTTACCAGGGCTAACATTAATATCTGCTTGCGCCACATGGTGAGCAGATGGTTTATCTGCTTGCGCCACACTAGGAACAGATGGTTGATTCGTCGGAATGGAATTCGAGAACGCCGCAGATGACGTTGCTGTTGAGCCTGGAACTGGTGTAACTACGCGAAGTGCGCTTTCTGTTTGAGCGCTTGTAGGGACCTGCTTCCCTACAGCTGATGATGCTACTGCCGTTGGTTTAACGAATGGAACGGTCGATTTTACTGGAGTTTGAGTAGAGACTGATGGGGTGATAGTCTCGAATTCAGGACTTACGTTGCTGGAAGACGCTTCGGTTTCAGAAGACTGGGTTAACTGAAAACTGCTTGTGGTTTCCACAGTTTGAGCTACAGCAGATATGCTGTTACCTAAGACTGCGAGAGCGGAGAAACTCAGTAACCGGAAAACTCCCTTATAAGAAACAATAGTATTCACATTCACTCCTACAAAGAATATTGCCGCAATAAACCATGAATTTTGTTGTTTTTAGACAACTTTTGGCAACAATCAAAATTTAGCACCAAAATACGAATACTACATCCATAATTTGACGGGGATATTCTTCCCAGATTTAACACCAATAAATTCAGTATTGTATCATATAGTTGACATATGATGAGCAAAAATATATAAGCTTACAACTCGACATCAAAAGTTACACCAAAATTATCGGGGGATTGGGCGCCTTGATTCTTGGGTATTTTTGCTGGTTAATTTTCACAAGTTTATGGGCGCTCGGCTTTACACAATTTTCATATATTGACGGTTTGGGAGTAACTACAGGTAAAAAGCATTGGAAAAAAGGAAACTTTAAGCTGGTATCTACCGTGTAGATGCTTAAATTTATGTAGTTTTCATGAAAAATCCGTAAAACTACTAGGATAATCTTATCGATCGTGATAATTTACAAATTAGTTGCTATTAGTTACGAATTGCTATCACTGGAGAAAATTATCTGCCTCTCACTGGCGCTAGGTATGGTGGAAAATTGAGAGCAAAAGCAAATTGCACCGCAGTTTCTTACGTCCGTAAGCAAACGCCAGTCACCTGGGCGCGGGAAACCCGACACAGAGCGCTGGCTCCTCCCAAGAGCTACTCTCTGTTACATCTTGTACCACCGCCAGAAACAAGGAATATCGGCGAATCAGTAAATCTGAAACCCTGACCTTTTCGTCTCAGTTACCCTGTTTGTGTCACCTGGTTGAGAATGGTGTAAGATATCACATTTTAAACTTGCTGATTTGTCAACTAATTGATTATCTTGACAGTTTCGGGTTTCTAAGTGCTGCGGTGTATGAATTCGTAATAAATTTACCTAACTGGGCGCACACTTGAAGAAAGAGATTTCTCTGTTTTTTACCAAATTTGACGACTCTAAGGTAGGCGCAAAGCAGATTTTTATGTGTGTCAGGTGCGGTTCACAAACATCTAAATTCACTACGGATTTACGCACGAGTGCGATCGACTAAGTCGTCGCGATCGCACTCGAATCCTGTTCACAATTCAAGTAACCTCTATTAAAGAGTGTTTATTTCATAGTTCACTCCTAAAAATACTCAACCTAGTCTACAAATTTTCATCATTTTTCACCCTTAAGAGAAATTTTGCAATCAGATAAACCGAATTTGCCATGATAAAAGTTAAAATTTTGAACCTAGAAATAGACAATTTGTCGAAAGTAGAATTGTTAGAGAAATTGCAATCTGGAGTTGTATTTACACCCAATGTCGATCATTTGATGAAACTTCAAAAAGATCCGGATTTTCTCCAAGCTTATAGTATTTGTAATTATAAACTTTGTGATAGTCAAATCGTCATCCATGCCTCTAAATTTTTAGGAACGCCAATCAAAGAAAAAATCTCAGGTTCTGATTTTTTCCCTGCTTTCTACAATTATCATAAAAGCAATGAAAACATCAAAATTTTCCTTTTAGGAGCAAGGAAAGGCGTTGCTAGTAAAGCTCAAATTAACATCAATAAGAAAATCGGGAGAAATATTGTAGTAGCGACTTATTCTCCGCCTTTTGGATTTGAGAAAGATGAAGAAGAATGTCAAAACATACTGAACATGATCAATAATTCTGGTGCTACAGTTTTGGCAATAGGAGTAGGTGCACCGAAGCAAGAAAAGTGGATATATAAATATAAAGAGAAGTTGCCATTTATAAAAATATTTATGGCAATAGGTGCAACTATTGATTTTGAAGCAGGAAATGTTAAAAGATCTCCTAAATGGATGAGTGAAGTAGGATTAGAATGGCTTTTTAGAATGTCATGCGAACCGAAAAGATTGTGGAAGAGATACTTAATAGAGGATGTCTCTTTCTTCGTGCTAATTTTGAGACAAAAACTTAATTTATATATAGCAAAAGACCATAAGGATAAAACTTCAGCGTTGCAAATTGTTGAGAAATTATAATGCCATACGGTTCAGTAGTTGTTTACCTACTGTCAACCTATCTAGAGACGTTCCGGCGGAATGTCTCTAAACTTCTGAAATTGCCACTGCCCTTACTTGAACGGTATTTAATTATCAGGGAACTTTTTTTTTAAAAGTCCCACATTTATGAAATACAAGGTAAGATACCGTTTAGAAATTGAATCAAAGGAGTGGCAAGATGGCTTTTAATTCATTTGGCATGGAATCATTTACTGAAGAAAATATTCATAGGGTTGTTCGTGATTTATTAAAAGATGAAAAAAGAGGATTATTACTTGATATTGGGGCGGGTACAGGAGCGTTGAGTAAGAAGCTACAAGAGGATGGTTTTGATGTGATTGCCTGTGACTTACACACACAAAATTTTCTACCTAAAGATATTCCGTTTCAAGCAGCAGATTTAAATAAAACCTTTCCCTTCGAGGAAAACACCTTTGATTATGTCACTGGAACCGAAGTGATAGAACATTTAGAGAATCCGTGGCATTTAATGCGAGAACTTCATCGAATTACTAAACCTAATGGTGTTGTCATATTAAGTACTCCTAATTTACACAATTGGTATGTCAGACTTTTCTTCTTACTGACATCAAAAATGTATAATTTTTTATCTTCTTATGAAAAGATTGGTCATATTACTCCAGTCTATATTTGGAATCTTGAAAGAATGGCAAAAGATCAATTCAATTTTCAAGAGATACATACTAGTCATAGTATAATACCAGGGCTAAATATCCCAATTCCACTCAAAGGAGTCTTTTTCGGTCAATGTGTTGTGATAAAAATGGTAAGAGAAACGAACTCTAACAGTGTTCAGACTCAACAATGGTATAGTAAGACAACATAAGAGTTCAGGGGGGGTACGAAGTTAATAGGGTTTGAAACACCATCAAGCCCATAAATTTGAGGAAGCGATGCTAAATCATTCGATCAAATCGCCTTTAACTCTCATTCTCTAGTTACCTCCCTGAACGGTTACTAAACAACTACTTGGTTAGCATCCTTGAGCAGTATAACTTTTATCCTCTATCCTCAATACATACCTGCTTTATCTGCAACCCGATCGAGAATTCTGCCCAAAGCTGCTCCTGCAGCTTCGCAAGAAAAATTTTCTTTGGCATAGGATTGAGCTGCCTGACCGAGGCGATCGCGTAAAGCTGAATCATGCCACAACATTTTAATTGCATCCATTAAGTCATCAACAGATTGCGGTTCAACCAACAGACCTGTCTCGCCATGCTGAATATAATCTTCTGCACCAAGACAGCGTGTAGCGATGACTGGACGACCCATAAGCATAGCTTCCACAATTGTGATAATTCCTGCGGATATGGCTTCCGGCTTTGGCAGCAAAGGCACAATGTTTATTCTCGCTTCTTGGGCTATATGCAGGCACTCTTTCCTGCCAATACCAAACGGTGTTTTCACTTCAGGCGGAATAGTTAATCCTTCTAATGACCGGGGACGTGATGCGACAATTGTTGGTATGCTAAGCTTTTCCACTGCTTGGAATAAGGTGGGGAAGTCGCGATGAGCAGAACCGAGTGCGGCGATAAAAGGATCTGTTGTATTCTCTTGGGCGGTTACGGGAAGCTCTTTTTCATGAAGGTAGACAAATTCCAAACGGTCTAACGGGATTCCCAACCATTGATGGTAGATATCAATTTCACGCCGCGAGTGAACAATAAAGCGATCGACTTCACTCAAGCTCACTTGTGCTAACAGACGTCGCATCCCACTATAGTAGGAGCCTATATTGAATTGCCAAGCCACTACAGGAATACGCTTGCCAGTGATACGCTGTTGGATACCTGCCACTGCTGGTAGTTGAGGAAAGAGCGTGATCATACCTCCCTCAGTCTCATTGATTGCTGCCATACTATGTTGCCAATATATGAGCCAATCCTTAAATTCGGTCACAGAAGACGAACGATTGTGCCAACTCTTTAACGGTTCTTGACGCGGAACAATATGTAACTTGTGTCGAGATCCTGGAACATATTCGGTTAACCAAGCCTCGTTAATCAGGTTGTACTTATCGATTTGGGGAGCAGCAACTGTCCAATGCATAAGTTTATCGGGGTTGATTGAGTGATAAAAAGCAAGATAGTAGGACCTGTATTGTTTCTAGGCGTTGCATAAATGTGGGATAATTCAGATTAATACAGGTATTTCCCAATAATTTAAATAATAAAGTTGCAATTTAATAGAAAAGTTCAGTATTTACACTTATTTTTAATAGCACAATATTTTTCACGCTGCAGTGATGCCAGATAGTGACGCAAAAGGATATTTTCGCCTTCTCCCCTTGGGAGAAGCTGCGCGAACGACTTTGGTCTGTTTTGCTGACGATGCGAAGTCTTTCGATCACCAACAACTCTGAGAGCGAACCGGATTTTTTTTAATGTGAAATGTCATGATAAACTTTCAGTAGAAGGTACTTTTTGAGTTACATAATTTTCTCCACGTTTACCGATTACTTTAGCGGGAACACCAACGGCAATAGAGTAAGTTGGAATATCACGAGTTACAACAGCGCCCGCACCAATTACACTACCTTTGCCGATTGTTACCCCATCTAGGACTCTAACTCCACTACCTACCCAACAGTCATCCTCAATTACAATCCCAACGGTGCTAACTCCCTGTTCTCGGAAGAGTTTATTGGGGTCAGCAAAGATATGATTATTGGCGTAAAGCGATGAGTGAGATGCAATCATGCAATCTTTACCAATTTTGATAAACCCAGGACCAGCCATACAAACATAGGGTCCTATATAGGTATCCTCACCAATAGTAATATCACCGCCTGGCTGATCATAAGCTCTAATATCTACACCGTGGTCAATAGAGACGCTATTACCAAAGTGAATTCTACTACCTTTATTACTGATGTAACTACCACTATAAATGCGGACGAAATCCCCAATTTCAATAGTATCAATGCCGATAAATCGAACATGGGGTTGAATATAAACAGATTTTCCGACTTTTCCAAAAATCAATCGATAAATAATATTACGTAGCACTTTACCAATGGGAGTAGGAATAACTCCCAAAATTCCTGTCAATATATATTCCTTCCCGTAGCGACCAATTAACACAAAAATCGACTTATCTGTACTCATACAGTATCTTCCTAGTAGATGCAAATTAAGTGTATCCGAGTTAATTTAGTAGCTTTTTCAAAAGTGCTTGTTTCGGAGTATCTATACTCCGCCAGTCATCCAATAATATGCCTCCAGTAAGCTGACTGTTAGGATTCCAACACCAGTAGGTAAAGCTCAGCTTTTTTCTAGCAATGAAATCGACGAATTGCTGCTGCCAAATCCCTTCCTTGGAAGTGCTATCGACACCATGTCCACCAAACTCACCAATAAAAATCGGGGCAATACCTTCAGTAGCACCAAACTTCTAATCTGAGCTAGCATCTGTTTGTAATCTCTAACCCAAAGCCCATGAGGGGTATGGAGTGTTGTTTCTAGACCAAACCAGCTAACACCCCGCAGCAGGACGACTCGACCTGTGGCATCAACAATCTGAGAACCCCGAGTAGACAAAGGAGGAATAATAGCAGTAACTGCTTCACCTATATTGCCTTGACTGCCTAGAAATGGTGTAAAGGAATGCGACGAACAAAAATTTAGAGTTGTGTAGATCAACACCAAAGCCAAGCCTAGTGCAATCTGTCCGGGTAACCGTCCTAGCTTGAGACTCTTTATGATTTTTTGCATACCTCTTTACACTTCAGGAATCTTATGAAGTAGATGCTCATATTGCTCAACAGGTATGCCAGCTTTAGCGGATATCATGACCGCCACATGTTCAGGCTGAATTTCTGCTAAGAAGTTTTGCAACTGTTCCTCTGACAATGGTTGGGGATTCCAGTACTCATGGGAAATCTTTTGAGAATCATAATAATGCCCAGATTCTTCTTTGAGAAAATAGTCAACAAATACTCCGTAGAGGATATACTCAGCAAGATTCCATGAATTGGCTAGCGTTTCAATCCACCCTTTTCCTGAAATACTCTCAAGTTTCTGATATAACTTATAAACATTTTCACGCCTCCAAGTAATCACATTGCCAATATAACCAGGGTCTGGGTAATTCACATTAGATATACCCAGTAATTGATTAGCAGTTTGGTGTCCTTTGACATGCGCTGCTACATCATAAGGCGGTTCTCGAAAAAGCCGAACTTGATCGTCGCGAATGAAGCTTTCAAGGTTAAAGGGGCGTACAAATGCTGTGTCGGAATCAACGAACACTAAAACATCTTGATTAATCAATTCAGCAACTAGGATTTTGACAATTTGTTGAATTATCCAGTTGCGAATGGGAAGAGTTTTCAAACTCAACCAACCATTCTTTAAAAGAGGTATACGTTGAATCCACCAAGGTAGTAGCGATTCAACAGTAAGAATCTCTGTATTTGGACCTTGTAGCTGACGAAAAAGTAACAAATCCCGACGGTCTACAATGATGTAATGGGTGATAGAAGGTGATACATACTTTTGTATACTCCAGGATAGTAGGCGACATCTTTCAAAGTCTGGAGCATAACTAGGAGTAATAATCGCAAAATCAAATTTTTTCATTGATCATGTCTTCAAAATTGGAAGTAAATAAAAGGAGACGAATTTTGAGGTGCTAAAAGAATTAAACCAAAGACCACAAAAAATATCAAGAACATGCCTTTAAAAGTCGTTAGCTTTAGCTTAATTCCTTGACTTAATTTGTTTCCCCAAAAATCGGTGATAATTAACACAGGGAGACAGATAAATAAGGAAGTTGCATACCAATTCATACCTACAGGATTACTTAAATAGAACATCTTTTCCAGAATATTTAAGGAAGCGGAGAAATGAGTTGTTCTAAAGAAAACCCACGTTATACAGATAAATGTAAATGTGATCAACCAAGCAAATATTTTGTAACCGATTGATTCAATTATATATTTTTTTTGGATATTCTCTGTATAAATTTTATGAACTACCAATGCAGTTCCATGCAAGCCTCCCCAAACAACAAAATTCCAACTTGCTCCATGCCACAAGCCTCCTAATAACATTGTGATTAAAAGGTTAACATATTGCCTTTGCTTTCCTTTGCGATTACCACCTAAGGGAATATAAAGATACTCTCTTAACCATGAAGAAAGAGAAATATGCCATCTTCTCCAGAATTCTGTGACACTTTGGGAAATGTAGGGGATATCAAAGTTTTTAGGAATATCAAAACCTAAACATTTTGCTGAGCCGATCGCCATGTCAGTATAACCACAGAAATCGCAATAAATTTGCATGGCATAAGCGATCGTAGCCAGCCATAGTGTGATCGCACTATAATCCAACGGATGTTGAAATACAGGGTCTACAAAAAGTGCTAGACGGTCAGCGATCAACAGTTTTCTAACTAAACCCAATAAAAATATTTGTAAACCAAAGCTGACATTTTCCCACTTGATCAGGATATCTTGTCTGATTTCCGGTAAAAACTGTTTTGGTTTTAGTATTGGACCTGCAATCAAATGGGGAAAGAAAGCAACGAGAAGTGCAAAATCCCAAAAACTCTTGGCTGATTTGTTGACTCCTCGGTAAATATCAATGGTATAACTCATTACTTCAAAAGTAATGAAAGATATTCCTATTGGCAGGATGATATTTAATAAAGGGATTTGAATATTGAGAGGATTAAAAATTACATTAGCTGAGTCAATGAAAAAGTTGAAGTATTTAAAAAACCCTAAAATTCCTAAATCAAAAATTATACTGGCTGCCAACCATTTATTTTGTTCTTTTTTGTTTTTACTATCTTCAATTTTTAATCCTGCATAGTAGTTAATACAAGTCAGCCCTAGCATCAAAAAAACAAATCGGTAATCCCAATAGGCATAAAAATAATAACTTGATCCTAGAAGAATGGCTCTTTTGAGAGAATTTGATTTGACAACCAGCATCAATAAAAGAACGACTGCAAAGAAAATAAAATATTCTATGCTTGAAAATATCACTTTCCTATCCTCTCTTTTAAAACAGTTGCCAGCCGTTCTGCAGTTAATTCATGACCCATTTCGTTCATGTGTCCTTTTCCTTGTATAGCGTTATTAAAGCCATAAACGGGTTGATGTTCTAATTGATAAGATTTCAGAAAATCCTGTTTCATATCAATAAATTTGACACCATACTTATTAGTACTAGCTTTTAAGGAATTTTCGATTGGAGTATTTGCTGCTTTGGTATTGTTGTAGTCCAAAAAGGGAAGATATAAAATTACTAACTTTTCTTTATATTTATTTTTGAGTTGCTGCACTGTCCAATCTACCAGAGGTCTATTATCTTTAAATTCTAATACTTTTGCCTCTGGATTTTCCTTTCCACCTTCTTTGCTTTCCAAGGATTTTCTTAAGTTCTCTCCCCCAATTCTGACAACAGAGTATTCGAGTAAAAAGCTTAGTTGCGGAAATTTGTTTAAAACCAATTTTGATAAAGCGTTATCGCTCGAAAAGTTTTTTACATATACTGGTTTAAAAGTATTATTTTCTGGAACCACGTAAAATTGCTTTCCTTTATTTATCATAAAATCAGCAAAATCCGCGTCAATAACTTGCACTATCACAACATCTGGTTGAAATGTGGACTTATAAAAGTCAGCCAGTTGAATATAGTAGGCGGGCGAAGCACCATCTCTGCCAGCATTGATAGTATTTATTAATTGTGAATTATACTGATTGCTTAATTTTTTTTCTAGTAGCGCCGCAAAAGTCCGATCGTCTGATACATTAAGGGCTTTTGTATATGAATTCCCTATACATAAAATTCTGTATTCATTTTTACCTTTTGGTGAAATCTCTCCGCCTCTCATACCCAGAGAGTTGATTGTTGTTCTGCTAAATCCTTCCGTTCCTTCCAAAGCAAGTCCTGCTTTATTAATTCTTCCTAATACTGGATGCTCTGTAAACCCAGGACTATGTTGTAGTGTATTTTCTAAAATAACTTCCCACAACAAGAGTGCACATGTCATTGCTAATACACTTTTGATAATAATCTTCATACTTCCACACCCATTCTTTGTTACATTTATTTAAATGTGTTCATCTGTGTATAAAATTTGCTCGGTAACCAATGTTGGTTTTTTTTGGATGTCAATGTTTTTATACTCTTCGTATTGCTTTCCTATTAAACCGGAAAATGTACCGAATCCCCTAACAATATTTAGTAAGCCTTTGACAAATATATGTTTCTTGAAACTAAGAGATTGAACAAGGTAGAAAAGTCCCAAAACAATGAGTACACTACCCTTTGCCATGCGTATACCTTGCACTTTAATTGAGGGTTCAAACTCTCGTTCACATAAACTGTGTGTACTCCAAGTTCGATAACCTCGTAGCAAAATCCATTTTATGTTTGTGCGAGTTTTGGGTATCCATTCATACACTATGGCTTTGTCTGCCCACACTATTTTGTATCCCATATGGTAGACACGCATGAAGAAGTGGGAATCTTCTCCACCAGTGATGGCAAAGCGGTCATCAAAAACCCGATCAACTTTCCTTAAGATCTCAAAGCGGATTATGACATTATTAGTAAATGCGACTTTCATCGCATGACCCGTAGGATAACGACCCCACTCAAAAAACTTTCCGAGCACAACCCAATCGGGGACTGACTCCACAAAATGGGGTAAAACCGGTCCAGTTACTACATCAGCATCATAAGTTTGCTGAACAGATAAAAGCTCATCTAACCAACAGGGTTCGGGAACTTCATCATCATCTATAAAAGCCACGAATTCTGCATCTTTGTTAACACAGGCGATCGCTTTATTCCGGACGTAGGAAATACCGCGCTGCGGTTCAACATCGTATTTCAGCGACCATTTGAAGTTTGATCTTATTTTTTCACAAACTGTGCTAGCGGAGCCGTTGGCATCATTATCCACAACAATGACTTCTAGATTTGGCTCACTTCTACTAAAAGTTAACTGATTGATACCTTCAAGCAAGCGTTGCAATCCTTCCGGACGCTTGTAACTTGCTATACATATAGCCACTAACATCCTCACATCCCCGTTATAAATTTTATTCATTAGATGCTGTTACATCAATCCTTTCTTCTTCTAAAATCTCATTTGCATAGCCGACATCTGATATTTGAAGGGCTTTTGCATATGAATCAATCTCTTTACAGAGAGTTAAGTATAGACTTGATATCTGTTACCACACCTTCAATTGCCTTGGAAGAAAATACAGAGTCAATCAATCTTCTATCAACATTAAATTTATCGCTAATTGACAACAAACTGATTATTTTACCTGCAAATGATGGCGCGTCATCAGCAATTTTAAAGTATTGCTTTACCTCTTGTGGTAAACCAGCGATTCCTTGTGCTGTAGAAACAATAGCTCTATCATAATTAAGCATTTCTATTGACTTTATGCTTACTCCGCTACCTATTAAAACCGGATTAATCAAAACACGTCCAGATTTATAAATTTCTGCTGATGACACTGGATTTATACTTAGATTAACTCCTTGTTCTTCACATAATTCCCTGATTTTTTTGACAGGATTTAAGCCTGCTATGAGTACTTTAATATTAGGTAATGTAGAGCGGATCATGGGAATAACCTGGGTAATAAACCAGATTACACCAGCTACATTGTTATTTACATGGAGGTTTCCTAAGTAGACAACATCATACACAGCATTAGCTTGTAAACTCTTGTCTTCAGAAAACTCAATAAAAGGCGGTAAGTAACGCCCATTAGTGAAGCCATGATCTTGCCAAAACTTTAAGTCATCTGCTGATATATCATAGAAAAAAGCGCTATTTTTTAGTAACTTTTTTTCGTAGCTTTCTAAATGAGAAACTGACATGCACCTTTTCAGTCTCCCTTTCAGGTCTATTGTAGACGCAAGCAACCGACGGTAGTATAGGTGTTCAATATTATGAGAACGAGTGATCAGGGGAACTTGCAAATTTTCGCTTAGCTTTGTTCCAATCTGTCCACCGTGAATGCCATCCACCCAGATCGCATGGGGAGCAAAAACACGAACCTCAGAAAACAGACCACTTAATTCTTTTCCCCTAACAATCCTAGACGTAACTTCCAAAGGATAAGCGAATATGTCTATTCCCCGGTGTGCAAAAGAGACTATTGTATGCTTAAAAGGTATGAGATAAATTTTTTCACAGTACTTCTCCATTTCAGCTACTTCCTCAGGTGAGGGCGGATTGCTGAACCAAGATATTAATTGTAACTCTACACCAATACTGGCGAAGGCTTTTATCCTTCGCCACATATCTACTCGGGCACCACGATCAGCAGGGTAGGGAATATCATGACATATGACAGTAATCTTCATTAATTCTTCTCCAATCATTCTCCCTAAAATGGGGTAAAACAAAATTCAGATAGTATATTCTCTATGTATATCTACTAATAAAATCAAATATCATCCACGACAAAAATGCACTCAGTCTATGTGTTTCTAGGTGGAATGGTGAATTTTATTCTTGTCGCCGTGACTGTCTCACCGCCGCTAAAAATTTTGTTCATTAGATGCTTTTGCATCAATCCATTCTGCTTCTAAAATCGTATTTGCATAGCCGCTCTTAACTCGGTCAGACTCTACCATCGTTGAAAAAACTACTAACACATAGACTATCCAGTAGATGCTGTTACTTGCTAGCAGTGAACTTTCAGTAATGTTGTACATGATCAGATAAGTCAGATACAGTAGCGGCCAAAGTCCTTCTACAGTTTTGGTTTGACGCACCAAACTTATTGCTTTAAAAGTGGCGATCGCAAAGCTGATTAAAAATAGTGCTAATCCCGATATACCCAATTCCGCCAACAGATCCATAAAACCGTTGTGGGCATAGGGACATTCCCACTCAAGTGTACGCCAAACGTAAGCAGAGGCTTCACTATCCCAGCCCATCCAGAATCCGCTATACCCGTAGCCGAACAGCGGACGTTGAGAGATCATCTCCAACATCACAGCCCATATATCCGTGCGTCCTGTGAGTGTCAAATCCTTTCCTAGTGCACCCGCAATAACTTCTAAATTATCCAAAAGCAATGTCGCCGCACTTCCACCTACAAGCACCACAGTAATTAATATCGGCACGACTCTCGTGTACTTTCCTCGTAAAGCTTTATACAGCGGCACCATAGTCGTCATTGTTATACAAACAACTATGGCTGATTTAGAAGTTGAAAGTATAATTAAGGCAACTGAGAGAACAAAGCCTGCCCAAAAAATCCGTCCAGATCTGCGATCTGATGTAGAGTCACCAGTAGCTAGCAATAAAAAAACTATACTGCTCAAGCACATCATCCGACCCAAGATGTTTTTGTGCATCATGATACCTCGCCAAGCCCCTGCGTGAACGCCTCCCTCCTGAAACGTCATTAACCCGTAAGATGGTACTGCAATTGCAAACACAAAGCTCAGTACAATGATGATGCCGAATGCCCAGGCTAAGAATTGCAACTGCTCTCTTAAGCTGTAACGTGCAGACACATACACCGCAAAGATTGTAGATCCTAGCAGCAGCCCAGAGCGGCGTGGCGTTAATTCCGGTCCGAATGTCCAGTAGACTGACGCCATTGCTAACCCTACCAGCAGCCAGATAAAAATTTCTTTAGTAGCAACACGGACAAAAATCTTGCGCCTAGCAACGACCAGCAACAGAGTAACGGCGTAGATACTAGTAAACAGGATTGGAGTTAATGGATCGACTGGTTGACCAGACGATTCTTCAGTATCTAAAAGAACAGGTATCAAAGCAGCTGTGGAGAGGAACAGTGTCAAAACCACAAAAGCCTTTTCGGCAAAACTTTTAAGTCTAACCATAATGGTGATGTTTGCGCTCCTTAAGTGCTTCTGCACTCCTGCAAAAATTACTCTCTCAGAATGCTTAGGCTAACAGTTTATTTAGTCAGTTATAGTAAGTAACACACAGCTTAAGAGAACCCATAATAGAATCAGTGATTAATATGACAGCTTACATGGATAAATCAGAGTTTTTTCCGGAAAGTAAAACATTTAATCATGTTTTTACTTAATCTTCATGGATTTGGAATTTTTAATAAAGTTTTTGTGAATGACTGCAGAATTACGGAGCTAGCAAGATATTGTGTAGGATATATCAAATTATATCACGGTACACATACTCGGAGCTAAATCAGCACAGATTTGGGGTGGAAATGAGATTCGGCAAATTAAAAACAGCATAGACCTCAGAATAATGTATACTTTATTCGTACTGTTAGCTTGATAATTAACGGTCTAGTTATATTTATTGCATGTAAGTGTAAGTATTAATATGTACGCGCTCCTGAAAGCAATAAATCAGTTTGAAGACAAAGCAACGACGTAGTAGTACTAATAAACCCTTATCATACTTAAAACTGTTGGAACGATAGCAAAATGCCAATTAAGGAACAAAACTACCAGCAGCAAAAACTTTATCATCCAACACAGGTAAAGCCGCATTGGAGTAGGAGAATGCCAGAGGACGAGGAAGAAAATCCGGGTCTTGGTCAGGTTTTTGCAGTTTTAAGTCGTAAGGTAGGTGTGATTGCTAGCGTGGCACTCATAGTTACCACAGCAGTAGCAGCTTGGAGTTCAACTCGTACTTCAGAGTATGAAGGAAAGTTTCAGTTGTTAGTTGAACCTTTAAAAAGTTCTGAAAGTGAGTTACTGGTTTTGCTATCAGAAACTCTACAACAAAATGTTAACGAAATCACCAAGCAAAACAAGAGCGAGTTAGATTATCAAGCTTTAGTAGAGATTTTAAAAAGCCCTAAACTCATCGCTCCAGTGGTCAGTAACCTCCAAACCCAATATCCAGAAATTAAATATGACCAACTTGTTGGCAATGATGAATCGGGAAAACCAGCAGCTGGGCGAAAAGGCACACTGATCATCACCCGCATCACTAAAGGCAAAGAAGAATCTAGAGTTATAGAGGTTCGTTATCGGGATTCCAGTCCGGAGAAAATTCAACGGGTATTAGACCAGGTATCACAAGCTTATCGCCACTACAGCTTGCAGCAGCAGCAAACGAATGTAAGTCAAGGAATTAAATTTGTTGAGCAGCAGATTCCCACATTGCGACAACGTGTTAATACACTGCAAAAAGATCTCCAAACTTTTCAGCAGCGCAATGGTGTGTTTAACCCTGAACTTCAAGGTGACCAACTGCTGAAGAGAGAAGATGACATTAAAACACAGATAACAGAAACCGAAAGACAACTAGCTGAAGCTAAATCACTTTATGCTTCTTTACAAAATCAGTTAGGAATGCAGCAAAATCAAGCGATCGCTGCATCAGCTTTAAGTGAGTCCCCACAATATCAACAGATACTCACTCGCGTCAGAGAACTAGATGCCAAAATTGCTACAGAATCAGCTCGTTTTCGAGATGACAGCCCAATTATTCAATCGTTGCGCGATCAACGAGATCAGCTGCTACCTTTATTAAATCAAGAAGCAAAAGGTGCCTTGGGAAATAACACAACCAGTGCCAAGGATCTTGCGCAGACAGGAGTTTATCAAAATAGTGTTCGACGTACACTCATCCAACAACTGGCTAATACTGCTAACCAAATTCATTCACTCGAAAGTAGCCTGCAAGCTAACCGTCAAGCCGATCAGCAAATAAACCAGCAAGTTAAGCAGTACCCAGCTATTTCACGTCAGTACTCCAATATGCAACGAGAGTTACATGTTGCTAGCGATACGCTCACCCAAATTTTAGCTAAGAAAGAAGCACTGCGCTTAGATGCTGCTCAGCGGGAATCGCCGTGGGAACTGATCATGCCTCCGACAATACCACACGATCAAGCGGGCAAACTTATAGCAGTGTCACCCGACCGGAAACGCGATGTGATTCTGGGAGGAATAGCAGGTTTACTATTAGGTATTTTAGCTGCCTTTTTGCTCGAAAATTTAGAAAAGGTATTTCATGACGTTGGGCAAGTAAGACGGGCTACAAAATTATCCTTGTTAGGGATAGTTCCTTTTAACAAAGAACTCAAAAAAGAAATCAAAAGACTGAAGATTGCCGATGAGGCCCATTTGCCTCAAAAAGAAGAAAGAAGGCAGAATGTTGAAACTGCTGTCAAGCCGCACGTGGAAGAAGCAAGTCCATTCTTACTAGCTTTTTACTCGTTATACAATAAAATACAATCTTTGTCTTATGAGATTCCTATCCGCTCAATAGCTATTACCTCAGCGACAAGTGGTGTAGGAAAATCCACGATCGCAGAATATTTGGCACGGATAGCGGCAGAAGCTGGTAAAAGAGTGCTACTGGTAGATGCGAATTTGCGTAACCCTCAGTTGCATAAAAGATTAGGTTTAGTAAACACTAAAGGATTGAGTGAGGTACTGTCCAACGATCTAGATTTAGATGATGTCATTGAGCCTTACCCAAAAGAAGAAAACCTCTTTGTTGTGACCGCAGGTCAAGTACCGTCAAATCCGACTAAGTTGTTCTCCTCCAAACAAATGCAGTATTTTGTGGAGAAATCACATAAAGATTTTGATTTAGTAGTTTATGATACTACACATCTTGTGGGTTTTCTCGATACCCATGTGTTAGGTCAACGCTTAGATGCAGTTGTCGTGGTTGTGGGTCTGGGTAAAACAGGTCGTCACGCTTTTGAAGAGGCGCTAGATGAATTAAAAACATCTCGCCTTCCAGTTTGGGGTGTTGTAGCAAATCATCCTAAGTAGTAATTCCCTTGAAAGTGCTGAGTTAGAGCGATCGCGCCCGTCATCTCAACTCAGCACTTAGTCAGGAGGTAATAATTTTATTTATAAAAAAATAGTGAATTTCATCCAGAAACTGATCGCACTCGGCGAGAAAAAACTATCTAACCAGTTTATTCGCAATCTGAGCTGGCTAGGTATAACAGAGATAATCTACAGAATTATGCGTGTGGGGCTAGTCGTCATCGTAGCACGGTTTTTGACTCGCTACGATTACGGTCTGGGAGCGATCGTGCTGACAGTCCGGGAGTTTGCACTGACTTTCGCCAACGTAGGTATTGGCGCGAAAATTATTCAGACTGAAGAATACGAACTTGAGGCTTTATGTGACTCTGCTTATTGGTTAAACTGGACGGTTTTTGGCAGTTTATTTATTATCCAGTGTCTTGCCGCTTTTCCTATTGCTTGGTTTTATAAAACACAGGAAATTATTCTACCAATTTGTGTTTCCGGAATAGTTTATTTGATTTGGCCTATATCTGTTATACAAAAAACTTTAATTCAAAGAGAAAATCGCTTTAAAATCATAGCTCTTACTGATAGTATCCAAAACATTTTTGGCACCATACTCGTAACAATATTTGCTGCTGTAGGTATGGGTATTTGGTCATTTGTAGTCCCAGTAATTTTGTCTGCCCCTGTGGAAATTTTCATGTATAACAAGTATCATTCTTGGCGTCCAACTCAAAAATTTACAACGAAGTATTGGCCGGAAATTTTCAGCTTCGGTAAAAATCTTCTTGGTGTCAACTTACTTAGGACCTTAAGAAACAATTTAGATTATTTAATAGTTGGACGCTTTATAGGTGTTGAAGAATTAGGAATGTACTTCTTTGGTTTCAACGCTGGTTTAGGAATTAGTTTAAGTATTATCAATTCTATCAATTCAGCAATACTGCCGCATTTATGTGCAGTACGTAGTGACTGGACTGAACTCAAAAAACGCTACCTTAGCAGTCTGAAAACTATTGCCTTTGCGATTATTCCCTTTGTTTTGTTCCAGTCAAGCTTGGCTCCTTTTTATGTACCAATAGTTTTTGGTGATAAGTGGATACCAGCAATTCCAATTTTGATATTGATTTGCTTATCGGCAATTCCTAGACCTTTTTCAGATGCTGCCTCCCAGTTGCTAGTAGCTATCGGAAAACCTCACTTAGATTTGCGTTGGCATGTCATATTTACTGGGCTATTTACATCTGCAGTTTTTATAGGAGTTAACTGGAATATCATTGGGGTAGCTACGTCTGTTTTATTAGTCCACGTAATTTGCTTGCCCTTGTTTACAATTTGGGCTTCAAATTATGTTTTTCCCAAAATTAAGCATTTATAGGAAGTATTTTTAACATGAAACTAGTTTCTGTAATTATCCCAGTTTACAAAGTAGAGAAATATATAGCTGCTACGGTAGAGTCTGTGCTAGCTCAAACATACAAAAATTTTGAGCTGCTGATCGTTGATGATGGTTCTCCCGATCAAAGTATAGAAATTTGCCAGAAATTTACAGACAACAGAATAAAAATTATCCGTCAGGAAAATCGCGGCGTGGCGGCGGCTCGAAATACAGGTATCCGCCATAGTTCAGGAGAATATTTGGCTTTTTTAGATGCAGATGACTTATGGTTAAAAGAAAAGCTAGCAAAACATGTTGAGCATCTAGATAAGTCACCAACTGTGGGAGTTAGTTTTTGTCGCTCTGCGTTTATTGATGAAGCGGGGAAACCGCTGGGTATTTATCAGATAACCAAGCTTCAGGAAATTACCCCGCTAGATATACTTTGTCGCACCCCAATTGGGAATGGATCGGTGCCTGTCATTCGACGAGAAACGCTGGATGATATTGCATTCGTTGATAATCTTTATGGAACGGTAGAAAAATTTTATTTTGATGATGACAGGCTTCTGCACCCATCGGAAGATGTGGAGTGTTGGCTGCGGATGATCGTGAAAACTCAATGGCAAATTGAGGGAATTCCGGAAGCATTGACACTATATCGTGTAAACTCGCAGGGATTTTCTGCCCAACTCGTGAAAAAGTTAAATTCTTGGGAAAGGCTGTTCTTAAAAGCAAGTGCTTATGTAGATCCAGAGTCAATGCCTAAGTGGCAAAACATAGCTATGGCTTATCAACTTCGGCATTTAGCCCGAAGAGCAGTTACTTTGGAAGACAGTACAACAGCTATCCAGTTCATGCATCGGGCTTTATCTACCTACTGGCGCATCCTACTAGAAGAACCGCGCCGGACAATTATTACCTTAGCCGCTGCTTATTTCCTCTGGCTAATGCCGCGATCGCTCTACCATCAAATAGAGTCCATAGCTAGAAAAATCGCAGGTTCTACTCAAAGACGCCGCATTCTCCAAGAAGAATCTGCCAATAGTCCGTCAGGCCTTGTCGTCGTCGAAGACAAACTATCCTAGACTGGTAACTCCTTCGATCAGAAACTTAAATACAAAGGGTAAAATGCTGCGGATAAGAGCGTTGGTTTTACCCTCACTAAATACCACTTACTAGAATTATAAAGTAAAGCAAATGAATACTGAACTTTATGCACCGTTTATCCGGTCGATTATTCGCACTTTTGGAGATATTTACCCCTTGTACTCAGGCTGCGGTACAATCGCTCAGACGCCATTCTTAAAATCAATTGCACCTAAAAAACCAGTTTTGGTTCATTTGAAAAATGAAAAACAATTATGGGTAAATCCAACTGAGCATGTCGGCAGAAGTGTTTATTACTTTGGAGATTTAGATCCTAAAATTACTTTCATATGCCGCAGATTGTTGGAAAAAGGAGATATTTTTATAGATATTGGTGCTAACATCGGTCTCGTATCACTCCTATGTACAGATATTCTTAAAAACGAAGGTGAAATCTATGCATTTGAGCCGAATCCGGAAGTTTTCCAGCTCCTTAAAAAAACAGTGGAAACTAATAAAATAAACAATATGTTTATTCAGATGGTAGGGCTATCAGATTACGATGGAACTGCTGAAATGCATATTTTCCCTGAGAATCTTGGTAGCGCATCGCTATCCAGAGGAGGTTCAACCGAAAAAATCACTGTAGCTATTAAAGATTCTCTAAATGTTTTCTCGAAGATCCTCGAAAATAAAGATGCTCCTTACTTGCTTAAAATAGATGTCGAAGGTCATGAAGCTGTCATCTTCAACAGGATTAAACCCATTCTCGCATCCAGGCGTCCTAAGGCCATTATTTTTGAATTCAACGAGTCTCAAGACAGTCAAGACATGTCGATTTTTAATACCCTCAGGCAAGTAGGGATGGTCATTTATTCGATTCCTCGTACACTTGGAAAACCTTGCTTGAAACCATTGCCTGAAAATTTCGAGGTGCGTCCAGCCAATGATTACCTTGCAGTTGATGAAGCTAGGATAGATTGGCTGAAGAAGAGATTCCAGATCCAATCCTAGCCATAGCGGATTCTATAAAGAACCTCTCCCCCAACCCCTCCCCTAATAGGGGAGGGGAGACTTTGACTTGCGTCAAAGGCGCTCTCGAGGTCAAACCTAAATGATAAGTCATTTACCGAACATGATATAATCTTTGAGCGAAGCGAGTGGTCATCTAATTAACGAATCAGCAAGCGAATTTTTTTCATTAGCCAATCTATGGTTTTGGGGCGTGATTGTACAGCCACTAACCAAGCGATGGCAGGCTTGACCAATGGCTGGGGCATAAGCCCAACCCACAAGAACCAAGTACTTAAAATCAGCTTTCTTTTCCAATTAAGTTCTGAATATTTCCAGGTAGCCAAATAACCCTTGTAAATTAATCCCAGTTTGGAATCAGAAGATACTGGATGATTTTGATGATCTAGGCGCAAAGAAGCTATTCTGCCCTGCAAATGCTGGTAATCGTGCGAACCAAATATATGTGTGATGGTGTGCCCTAATTCAGTAGCTTTATCAGTCAAAATTTTATACTTTAGAAAGTCGTGCTTGATTGACTTCCAAAAATGCTCAACTGGCATTTTCTCCCCAGACATACTCCACACATTAGTTCCATGTTTCCGATATGCCCCTAGCGGCTGTTCTATAGATACAATCTCCCCATAAAAAGGTATGAGAGTAATTAGATAGCCGTCGGCGCAGACGCGAAAATCCGCTTCTGGTATTGGCAGGATTTTAGCTAACGCCTCTTGACTGAAAGCATTGCCGCTAGTCACCAAACTGCTGTACCGTCCCTTTGATAGCAAAATCGGCACTAGATCGCCGCTATCTAGCCGAATTTCAGTGCATGGATAGATATCTAAAAATTTACCCTGAGCGTCAATCAACTCCAAACGATATTGTACATTTGCTACACCGGGTTTCCAGGCTGCAACCACTTGCTCAACTGCATAAGGAAAAAGATAATCATCCGCATCCAGAAAGATGATAATTTCCCCTCGGCTGACTCTAAAACCTGCATTGAGTGCCGATGCCTGCCCTCCATTTTTCTTCAGTAAAGGAAGAATTTGCGTAGCGTAACTAGCGATCAGATGTTGGGAGTTATCGGTGGAACCATCATCTACCACAATAACCTCGGTGTTTGGGTAGGTTTGGCTCAAGGCACTATCAATTGCTTTGCCGAGAAACTGACTGTAATTATAGTTATTAATAATAATACTAACTAGCTGTTTAACCATAGCATTCCAGACCTTAAGCTTTTTTTTAGAGGATTGGTGATGCTGTAAAAAAATATTACAATCCTGACAAAATTTGTTGCTGATACTAAGTTGCTGTCATTGGTTGTACTTCCCTCACCCCGCCTTCAGCACCCCTCCCCCAATTTGGGAGAGGGGTAGGGATGAGAACACGGGTTATTACGTCTCTCCGCAACTTTGGATGAATTCATGCATAACCCTCTTTGAGCGGCAAGAGGATTATACAAATGTTTGTTCACGTGTAGCAGCTTAGTTACTCGGTAATAACAATTAAAAACAGATTATCATATTTGATAGCTTACGAATTACGAATGACTATTGCCAACAGCTTCGGCAACTAACTTAGAAACAAAAGGCAATTCGAGCGTCGTCATTATCGCACGCGATCGCGTATCTACCACCGCTACCCCACCCATAATTCTCCAAGGCGATAGTATTTGTCGTTACCGATTGCGGTTTTCTAGCCATCCCACAAACGCCCGTTCACACCCATAAGGCAATACGCTTAGTGTTAAGGGTAGCGTGAGGCAGAGGGAACCCTTTCGGGTGATAGGGCGGGGTAAGGGCTGATATCATTAAGTATTTAACTGGACATGTATTGATCGTCTCTATGAACGACCACCCTTTGGAAACAAACTTTTCGAGCTACTAACTTTGTATCAACAAAAATCTGATACGATTTTATGTGAATATTGAAGCAAGAATAATTGAGTAGTAACGCCAACAAAACGCGAGCTAATCAGATTAGCTCTATGAAGCTTAGCAAGGTTTATGATACAGTCACTAAGAGAACCACTAGTTTATTATTTATGCATCGAAAATCGGTAGAAATCAAAACTGCTTAACCTACAAAACTGACTAAAATCATGCAAAGCACTGAAAGAAAAATTCTTTTGGAAGAATTTAAAAAAGTCTTAAATTCTTCTTATCTAGAGCCCCCTTCCTCAAGCTTTCAGAAATTTAAAAACAACTTGAGAGAATGGCTGATTTTAAAATTAACGACACTAATGCAACGGCTAGGATACAATAAAAGAAAAATATCAAATCTTAAAAAAGGGGAGGTGATTTTAAATATTGGTTGCTGGGAAACCAACAACGAAAGATATGTCAATGCCGATTTGATAACTTTAGATAGTTGGTTAGATATTAAAGAAATTTACCAATTTATTTTTGGAAATTCTACGAAGCATGAGTTGCTTATTAATATTAATTATTATGATAGTAACTTATTAGAATATGCAAATGGCATTGTAATATCTCATGTTTTGGAACACATTTATCCTCAATTAGTAATAACAGCACTGAAAAACTGTTTTGCTTATTTAAAGCCAGGTGGATGTATACGTATTTCTGTTCCTTATCTAGAAGCTTATAGCCTGCCTAAATTACCGGAATGTCAAGGAGTTCGTAACAGTATGTTAGCTAAAAATAGACTAATATATGGTTGGGGACATAAGTTCATGTACGATCCTGAGTTGTTAACCACTTTAATGGAGGAGGTAGGATTTACAGAAGTAAAAGAAGTTAGTTTTAAGGAAGGAGTACTAGGTGAAACAGATAATCCGAAACACCAATCAGAATCAATTTACTTAACGGGTATCAAAGCCTAGAAAAAAATGTTTTTATCCGATTAATTTCGGGTGTGCATCGCCTACTTTAACGCAGTTTATTCAAAGAGGGGGCGTATTAAATTGTTTTACTTACGAGAGCGAAGTATTCTCCTCAGCAGGCTCTCAAAGTATATCGCACTAGGCTTGGCTTTAGTATTGTCATATGCAATTCTAAATTCTTGCTGGTCGCAGACTTTAACACAATCTTTAAATAATACCAGTCAGGCAACTACTAGTATCGTCCCTCCTCTTTCGACTCGAGGTTCTCAGATTTTAGCAGCAGTCTACGGGGGCACGGCACTGCCGTGCCCCTACGGTAATCTGTGGTTCAATAAACTTCTCTAGAGTGTGCCAACCGCTTCGGCAAATAACTTAGAAACAAAAGGCAAAATCGTGCGGTTAAGAGCGTTCGCTTTGCCCTCAGTGAATACCACTAAGAGGTAGGGGTGCTGGTTTGGTAACTCTATATACGCCGCATCGTGACGAACTTGACTTGTCCAACCTGCCTTGGACCAAATTTGGGCATCAAGGGGAAGACCACCGCCTAAAAAGCCTGTCACCTGATCTTCTTCAACGTCAGTGGGCAAATCCAACAAATTACGTTTCATCAAAGCCATCATGGCTTGCGATCGCGCACTAGACACCGCCACCCCACCGATAATACTATGTAGCAACCGGGCGGTAGCATTTGTCGTCACCATATTGCGATTTTCTAGCAACTCTCCCACAAACGCCCGTTCCCGTCCATAAGGACCATCGCACCAAGTTTTTTGACAGACGTTAATCGTCTCCATTTCCGACCACCCCAAAGACTGAAAATAGCGGTTAATAATATTACGCTGATACCTCCATGTATCAAATGGACCAGTTGGTAACTCTGGTCCTGAAGTGGTTCCTGTCAGTATATCCACAACCAAGCTAGTAGCATCATTGCTGGAATCAACAATCATATCGCTTATGGCTCTTTCCAACTCTGCGGATCTAGGCATCATGCCTTTTTCCAACCATTCGTTGACCGCCACTAGATAAAACAGCTTTACCACACTAGCAGGGTAAATTCGCTCAACACCGCGATAAGTAAAACCACGGTAGTGGTGGTTCCAAAAAGCATTTGGAGTCAGAGCACCACCAGTATTTACTAGTACAGGCGGATCGTAGACAATCCAAGTCAGAGCAATTTGGTTGCGGGCTAAGGTCGGAAATGCTGACCAAATTGCTTCTAAAATGCCATTACCGAGATTTTCGAGTTGTTCGTCCTGATTAAAAAAAATCATTGCTCTTGTTAGTAAGTCCCTCAATCTAAAATTGCAAGCACAGATAAAACACAAAATCATCTGCGTCCGTCAGCGGTTTAAAATCCCAAGTCCAAAATCAAATGTCTCCTAATCTAAAATCCAGAATCCCAAATCCAAAATCAGGAGAGTATCAGTGTTTAGCTGACCTGAACTTATATGATTCTCCCAATTGTGACCGTTTGGCAACTCAAGCCGCAGCTAGACGACATTTACGGGTGACATCAAATTCTCAGGATGTAGAGACGTTGCATGCAACATCTGTACAGGCGTGTTTGTGTGAGGATGATTATCTAGGGTGGTTGTCGCTTTCAGATTTGAGTTTGTTACAACCATGCACTGTACCTTATCAGGCTAGATCATTTTCTGAATTTGAGATTAAAAAACTATTGCCAGAAATCATCTTGTTTACCCACCTCGCCATGGGACAACCTAATTATTACCTTTGGGGTGGTACAGTAGGACCAAATTATGACTGTTCGGGGTTGATACAGGCGGCATTCGCCTCGGTAGGTATTTGGTTGCCTAGAGATGCTTATCAGCAGGAAGGTTTCACCGATCCAATTGCTATTGATCAATTACAACCAGGCGACTTGGTATTTTTTGGAACGAACGTAAAGGCAACTCATGTGGGACTTTATTTGGTAGATGGTTGCTATATTCATAGTTCTGGGAAAGATCGGGGGCGTAACGGTATTGGCATTGACCGGATGACGGAACAAGGGGATGAGGTGAGTCAGTCATATTATCAGCAGCTACGTGGTGCTGGAAGAGTTGTGAAGAGTTATGAACCGCAGAGGCGCTGAGGACGCAGAGAAATATGAGGAGTGGGTTAGTTTCACATTCGATTGTTGGGGAAAATGGGGCGCTGTCGTCCCGTGTCCCAGATGTTTCGGTGGTGCTCCCGGTGCATGACGAAGTAGAAAGTTTGCCGCTTTTGCTTGAGGCGATCGCTTCTACGTTGATCGAGAGTGAGTTGAGTTATGAAATTATCTGTGTAGATGATGGTTCCACAGATGGTTCAGCATTGTTTCTTAAGGAAGAGGCACAAATACGCGGTGATTTAAAGGCGGTAATTTTGCGTCGCAATTATGGTCAAACGGCGGCGATGGCGGCTGGGTTTAATTATGCATTAGGTAAAGCGATTGTCACTTTGGATGCTGACCTCCAAAATGACCCGGCGGATATTCCCATGCTGTTGGCAAAGTTGGAGTCTGGGTATGATTTGGTCAGTGGTTGGCGGCAAAACAGACAAGATGGCGCACTCTTGCGGTTACTTCCTTCCAAAATTGCCAACTGGTTAATTCGGCACACCACTGGGGTGAATATTCATGATTATGGCTGTTCGCTTAAAGTCTACCGTGCGGAATTGGTGGCAGATATGAACCTTTATGGGGAATTACACCGATTTATTCCGGCTTTAGCGTACATTGAAGGGGCAAGAATTACAGAAATGCCTGTGCGTCATCACGCCCGTCGTTTTGGTCGCAGTAAATATGGCTTGTGGCGGACATTCCGAGTGTTGATGGATTTGTTAACCATTTTGTTTATGAAAAGGTTCCTGACGCGCCCGATGCACGTTTTTGGGCTGTTAGGTTTAATTTCAATGGTTTCGGGGACGGCGATCGGAATTTACTTGACTTGGGTCAAATTGGCTTTGGGTGAGAACATTGGCAATCGCCCTTTACTGATTTTGGCGGTTCTCCTATTAGTGACTGGGGTGCAGCTGTTTTGCTTTGGTCTGTTGGCAGAGTTGCTGATGCGTACTTACCATGAGTCCCAAGGACGTCCCATCTATCGGGTACGTGAGGTAGTAACAAATAATCAAAAGTGATGGAACAATAGTAAAAGTTAGTTAGTGGTTAATGGCTAATTGCTAATG
>CAZZYE010000005.1:0-38688 GCA_964658145.1 uncultured Stigonema sp. | reverse complement strand
GCAATTAGCAATTAGCAATTAACAATCAACAACCAACAACCAACAATTCTTAGTAAAATATGACGGTTGTACTCCATGTCTGACTGTGATTGAGCGTTATACCTTGCCTGAAATGGGCAATCTGTGGACGGAAGCTTATAAGCTAAAAACCTGGTTGTCAGTTGAAATCGCTGTCTGTGAGGCTCAGGCTGAGTTAGGTTATATTCCTGTTGAGGCGGTTGAGGAAATTAATGCCAAGGCAAATTTTGACCCGAAGCGGGTGTTGGAAATTGAAGCTGAAGTCCACCACGATGTCATTGCCTTCTTGACAAATGTCAACGAGTATGTAGGTGATGCAGGACGCTACATTCACTTAGGTTTAACCAGTTCAGACGTGTTGGATACGGCTTTAGCACTGCAACTGGTTGCTAGTCTTGATTTATTACGGCAACGCCTATTCGATTTGATTCAAGCCATTCGCGAAAAAGCAAAGGAACATCGCTACACGGTGATGGTTGGACGTTCCCACGGAATTCACGCTGAACCTATTACCTTTGGTTTTAAGCTAGCTGGATGGTTGGCAGAAGTATTGCGACATCAAGAACGCTTGACAAATCTCCGGGAAACAATCGCAGTTGGTAAGATTTCTGGTGCGGTAGGGACTTATGCCAATGTTGAACCGCGTGTGGAAGCGATCGCTTGCCAAAGACTCGGACTCAAACCCGATACTGCATCAACACAAGTCATTTCACGCGATCGCCATGCCGATTATGTGCAACAATTAGCCTTACTGGCGGCATCAATTGAACGTTTTGCTGTAGAAATTCGCAATTTGCAAAGAACAGACGTTCTGGAAGTTGAAGAATTCTTTGCTAAAGGGCAAAAAGGTTCCTCAGCAATGCCCCACAAGCGTAACCCTATCCGTTCAGAACGGCTCACAGGAATGGCGCGAATTATTCGGAGTCATGCCATTGCAGCTTTGGAAGATGTTGCATTGTGGCACGAACGGGATATTTCCCACAGTTCAGTAGAACGGGTAATTTTCCCAGATGCTTGCATTTTAACGCACTTTATGTTAATTGAGATGACCAATTTGGTGAAAAACCTGCTGGTCTATCCAGAAAACATGAAGCGGAATATGAATTGCTATGGCGGCGTCGTGTTTAGCCAGAGAGTACTACTTGCTTTGGTAGAAAAGGGAATGAACCGCGAGGAGGCTTATGCAATTGTACAATCATGTGCTCATGCTGCTTGGAATAAGCCAGACGGCAATTTCCACGACTTGATTAGCAAAGACCCTCGTGTTACCCAAAAGTTGTCACCAGCAGAAATTGAGGCGTGTTTTGACCCGCAGCACCAATTAAGACATTTAGAAGAGGTTTACCAAAGGTTGGGTATATGAGATTGCGCAGACTGGGTTGAGAAACGGATACTGAGGCGCGAATCTCATGTAGGGTGGGCAGTGCCCACCCTACTGTTTCAAATTTCAATATTTTGTGCGCTAGCCGTTGGTCAAGTTGGTGCGACCGTAATCATCGGTCACTGGTTCGACTGTGAACATACCGTACTTCTCGTTCACTAACTCTCCTGCCTCTGGCATACTATGATTATCCTAACTTAAAAGTGTGAAGTTATTTCTTAACAACCGCTTAGCTACAAGACTTCGCGCTTAGTCAAGTTGGCTTGTATTTCCTGGCGGGTTCGCCAAGCAGGTCGCAACTCCTTACGAGCGAATAACTTCAACTGGTCACCTGTGTGCGGCGAACCGGGCTGAGTGGCGTTGCCGTAGCTGGTGAGTACCATAGCTTTTACTGGGTTGGAGAATTCAATTGCTGCGACGTAGCTATCGCCTTCCACAGGGGCAAATCGTCCATCTGAAGTCGGGGCAAAATCGATAACCCGGAAGATGCCGAGACTTCCATCGCCCCCATTAGCGGGTAGATCCATTTTATTATAGCGCAACCGGAAGACTTCTCCCCACGGCACATCAAGCGCACCATAAGCTTTTTCTACTTTGGTTGCAGCAACATCGAGGGCTGCTACTGCGTTCTTTGGATCGGCTAAGCCATCAGGTGTGGTGAGTGGAGATTTCTCGTTCCAAGGAATGGCAAATGATTTGGGGAAGCCCATTTGTTTTACCCAGAAGGAAAAGAGTACGGCACCACGGCTATTTGCATCGGCTTGACTATCCCAGGCTTGCAGTACATCAGCAGCCTGACGCACTTTAGAATTACCTAGTTGCCGCGCAGCTGGAATTAGATCGTCGAGTAGGCGATCGGCTAGTTCCATGCGTGTTGAGTGCTTGTATTGAATCATTTTTTGGAAAGAGATTTTTTTATCTTCAGCCAGCATATGGGCTGAACGCTGTGCTCGGAAGGACATAGGACCACGTGGAGCCATGTAGGGTGGATATTTATCTGGGTTAAGCACCTGTGGAAATGTTGTTGTCCAAGGCGGATCGTTGGCATTTTGTAACCAGCCGCTTGGTGGATCGACCACGCGGGGTAGGTCGCGGTAAGGGTGAGTTTTGGTCCATAAAGTGGTAGAAGTATCTCCAGGAACAATGCCTGACCAGTATTTAAAATCGCCTTGGGAGTGAACTGGAACAACACCGTTGAACAGGTGCATGATGTGCCCTTCTCGATCTGCGTACATGACCGTAAACATGGGCAACTGCAAGCGCTTAAGTGCAGTTTCAAACTCGGTGAGATTTGTGGCACGCCCCATATCCCACCACTGCTCTAGTACACCAGGGCGATCAAGTCCGACAACGCGGAGTGCAACAGCTTTGCCATCTTTTTCTCTAACCACAGGACCGTGTATTGAGCGCTTGACGACAAGTTTTTCTGAGCGCAGTGTGCCGTCATCTTGCTTTACCTTCAGGGTTTGTTCTTCTGTCTCAAAGGCTTTAACCTTGCCATCAAAGCGGTAGCCTCCGTCAGCCAGTGTTAGCTTGTAAGCATTCCACCCATGGTGTGTATTCACTGTGTGGGTCCAGCCCAAATTGTTGTTGAAGGCAATTGCCAGGACGGGGATACCAACAAGTGCTGCACCGTAAGTATTAATACCAGGGGCGGTCAGATGGGTTTCATACCAGAGGAATAAATCTGACCAAGGGAGATGTGGGTTTGCCAGCAGCATCGCGTTACCACTACCAGAATGTGCAGGGGCGATCGCCCAGCCGTTAGAACCTACTGAGGGAGCTTTATCACTTACACCTGCGACACTTTGTGGATCGACTACAAAAGTGAAGTTGAGTACGCGCTGAACATGAGCTAGCAAGTCTACCCCATTGATGGGCAGTACAACTTCTACTTGGTCGTCAATCAGATCGGCATGTGCTTGGGCATAGTCATTGATTCCAGCGGCAAAAGCATCAAGATACTTGCGAAAATTCGGATTTTGTGAATTGTACCAAGACTGGGCACGAGCCGGGACACCCATTGTTCTTACCCATTGATCTGATTCTAAGTACTTCTTCCCCCAATATTCGGCGGCTCGTCCGCGTGCCTGACCGTAGAGGCGTAAAATCAGGTTGCCGTGGCTTTGCATTTGCGCCCAACCAAAGGCGTGGAAGGCGCTTTGTGCATCCTTGCCGTAAATATGAGGAACGCCATAAGTGTCCCAGAGTATTTCAGTTGTTCTTGACCCGAAGGTAGGATTATAGTTTCCTACCAGTAAAGTCAGGATGAGAGTGAGAGTTAATAGTAAACAGGGAAATAATTTTCCTTTGAAAACCCTAAGTGGATAGCGCTTACTCTCCTTTGGTAAATCCTTCAAAGAAGGAGAATGTTTTCGGCGTCTAAGATGAAACCAATGTGTTAGAAAGGTAAACATTATCTTTGATACTTTGAATTTTGAATTGCTTAGACGTACATGCTTCTGACTTCGTTTATTATTCTTCGCGTTGTAACCAAGAAGTCGGCAAGAATGATTGGATTGTGGTTCCTTGGTTTTGCTCAATAGCTAATTTGTAGGCTAACTGCCCTAGTGCGATGTCGAGTATGCCAAGCCCAAAAGGACTGAAGATGGTAATTTTACTGTTGTCTTGTTGTCCTAGGGCAATGCCATTGAGCACATCACCAAGAGTAGCTCTAATAAAATCTCTGTCACCAGTTAGTTGTTCCGCAAGATGAATAGATGTTTGAGCACGGCAGACATGATCTATGTCATCGACAATGTTATCAGATGATAAGATTATTTCCGGTGATAAGTCTCGTAGAGAAGTATGCAAAATAATACTACCAGGAAGACATTTGGAAATATCGAATATGTGTGGCTTGCTTGCGGTTGTCGCCAAGGAAATTACAGAAGCCTGTTGGAAAATAGCATTTGCTTCTGACAAAATTACCACTTTTAATTGAGTGGATATTTGTTTGCATTTACGATTGAATTGTTCTGCTCTTTCCCTACTTAAGTCATAAATGAACAAGGTTTCTATTTCAGGGTGAGTGGCTAAGAGAAAGCGAACGGTTTCAAAATTTATCAAACCACAGCCAATTATTCCAACTGTAGCTAATAATTGCTCGCCTCGCAAGTAATGCGCAGCGAGAGCAGCACTAGCGGCAGTGCGTTTTGCACTGATTGCAGAAGCTTCCATAATAGCTTGTGGGCGACCCGTTTGTGTTGAATTTAGGATTAAAACAGCCGAGGCTCGCTCCATACCCATAACTAAATTATCTGGAAAAGAAGCAATCCATTTGATACCTGCTGTATTCAACTCACCACCCAAGTAAGCTGGTAACGCAATAATTCTATTTTTGTCATTATTTGGAAAACGCAAAAAGCTAGAATGAGGTTGGCTGCTATCACCTTGAGCATGGATTTGATAAGTTAACTTTACAGTCTGCAGTATTTCCTGTTCACATTTTTTGAACAGCGCAAGAATCTCATCACCTTTTAAGAAAAGTATGTCATCGCGATTCATAGTAAATCCTTTTGGTTGAAAAACTTTAATTTTTTGTTAAACGCTTGCATAAGGGTGTAATGATTTGGAACAAGAGTTAGGAAGCTGAACTACCAAATCATTCTGTAATTGTGTAATGTTCAATTCAACGCTACCGAAGTGTTCCTCGACCCAAGTGTCTGAATAGATTGTGTCAAGGTAGCGCTCACCGCGATCGCAGAGAATGGCAACACAAATTGCACCATTAGGTATTTCATGTCCTTTTTTCGCAATCGCCGTTATAACTCCCCCTGAAGAGCCTCCAGCCAATATTGCCTCCCGACTTAGCAAATGACGACAACCAACAACACAATTCCAATCAGATACATATATATGTTCATCCTTTAGTCCGGGCTGTAACAACTCTGGGACTCGCGCCGCACCATGCCCAGGGATGAGACGTTTGCCTCTTTTACCACCAAAAATGACACTCCCTTTAGCATCTACAGCGATAATTTTTGTGTTGAGATTGTGACTTCTGACATATTCAGCGCAGCCTCGGAGCGTGCCACAGCTACCAGTGGCGCAGAATAAGTAGTCAACTTTTCCATTGAGGGTCGTAACAATCTCGTTCATCGTCTGATGATGGGCATGTGCATTATTCAAGTTGGCATACTGGTTACACCAAAAACTATTGTGAATGGAAGCGAGCAATGATTTCACTCGGTTAATGCGAGCTGGCAAAAAATCCCCTGTGATGGGGTCGGGTTTGCTCACGAGAACAACCTCTGCTCCATAAGCTTTGAGGATGTTAATATTTTGTTGGGTTGTTTTGGGATCGACTACACATATAAAATGCAACCCAAGAACAGTACATGCTTGCGCTAGACCGATACCTAAATTTCCCGAGCTGGATTCAATAATTGTAGTTCCGGGTCCAATATCTCCTTGTAGAAACAAATGTTTTAGCATGTTTAAGGCTGGACGGTCTTTGATACTACCTCCTGGATTAAACATTTCCAACTTCGCAAAAAGCTGAAAATGAGCATCTTTGAAAACTCGGTTCAATTTGACCAATGGTGTATTACCGATTGTTCCTAAAATCCCATCGGTGATTGAAGTTATATCCATCAATTGATGTGTCATAGTTTTTTCAACTTTCTTGTATAATTGACTTGATGTACGTTTAAAGTGCAATATTTCTGATGAAAACTGCTACTAGTTAGTAATTAATTGATTGTTAATTGCTCTTAACCACTAACCAGAAGCTTCATCAGCAATGGCATCTGGTAATTCATTTTCAACTAGCCGCAACCGGGGATACTGATAGGCAGCAATGGTTGTGAGCATGGTGAGCGATCCCATGAGGATGAACAGTAAGCCAATGCCGCGACCAGGTCCAACGCCGATGATTTGTCCGATGCTGCTGGCTAAGGGACCTTTGGGTGCCATTAATGGCTCAAACACGCAGTCAGTTAACGGTCCCGCGATGAGATACGCTAGTGGTTGGGATGACCAGGCAATCATTCGTCTGATGGCAAAGACTCTTCCCTGCACCTCAAGTGCAACTTTTCTTTGCCAAATGGTTTGACTGCAACTATTGATGATTGCTGTGCCAAAAAAGAACAGGAAAGCTGTGAGGGCAAGAAGTGGGACGGAGGTGCGTAACCCAGCAACCAAGATGCACAGTCCACCCAACAACTCAAAGCCTAACAAACTGTAGATCAGTCGCTGCGGTCCTCCCCAAGTACTTATTGCCAAACTGCCTACCAACAGCCCCAGACCTGCGAGGGACAGGATGGTGCCAAGGACGGTTGCTGAGGTAAAGGATAGCACTAAGGGTGTGAATAGTACGGTAACAACTCCTACAAGGAAGTTGTTAGCAGCAAAGAAAATGAGCAGTCCTAGCAATCCTGGTCGGGCGATGATGTAGGTCCAGCCATAAGCAGCGTCTTGCAACAACGCAGTTTTCTTTGCAATTCCTGCGGTAGTGGTTTTGGCTTCAGGGAACCGAACTAAAAGCAGGGTGCCCACGGAGAAGAGGAAGGTGGCGAAGTCAAGCAGGATCACGCCCTGTAGCTGGATGGTGACTACTAACAAACCTCCCAGTATAGGTGAGATGAGTTGAGCGATCGCTTCTCCTAGCTGAGTCATACCACTAGCGCGAGTTAGGTGCTGTTTAGGCACTAACAGAGTGGTAGCAGCGCTATAAGCTGGCCACTGGAAGGCATTGAACGCAGAGATGACGGCGGTCAGTAGGTAAATGTGCCAGATTTCCAGGCGACCAGTGGCAAAGAGGAGGGCGATCGCTAAAGTACCCAGCCCAGCCCCAGAGTCACTAAGAATCATCGCCCAACGTCGGTTCCATCGGTCTACAAAGACACCAGCGACAGGGGAAATTACAATCATTGGTAACTGAGCAAACAGAGAAATGAGAGCGAATTGGGTGACTGACCCTGTGCGCTGGTAAACCCAGACACCCAAGGCAAAGCCAGTGAGGGCAGACCCACAGAGGGAGACAAGTTGTCCGAACCATATAAGAATGAAAGCCCACATTTTAGTAGCCACAGGGCGTTTTGCCATCTTATTTATCCCCTGTTTGCTGGAAGTAAGTTTTTAGCTGTTCAGCTAGAATATGAACATGGGGTTTGCGGAGAATGGTGTAATGGTTGCCAGGAATGTTGTGGGTTTCTATACTGCCAACAGCTACCTTACCCCAGCCGATAATTTGTTCTTCGGTTACTTCCGTAACTTGCTCGCTAGCATAGAAGAGAGTCACTGGACCTGAGTAAGGCTGGGGTGTATAGTGAGACATAGCTTGGATGTTAGCTTTGTAAACTTGCAACAGATGGCGCATCTGCTTTTGCCCAACTTCTGGAGGCAAGATATTGACCATTTTTGCTTGCTCTAAAATATGGTTCAATTGCTCTTCCGTTTCGAGGTTCTGTAGTTCATCGACTGATATAACCAACTCCTTACCGAAAAGACCGCCTAAGTCACTAGCAATTGAGGTGATTAAGATTGCCTCATCGATTTCTTCAGTGATATCAATGGCAGTAGGTGCATAGCTATCTATTAAAGCTAGCAGTGCAACTTCATGCCCACAAGCGTGCAACTGCTGCGCCATTTCAAAAGCAACAACACCACCATTCGACCAACCTCCAAGGTGGTAAGGACCTTGGGGCTGAATAGTTTGTAGTGCTTCAATATAGTGGGCAGCCATATCTTCAATGCATGTATGGGGTTCTCGTTCTCCATTAAGACCTGGTGATTGCAAGCTGTAAAATGGTTGTTCAAAGCCAAGATGACGAGCTAAATGTGTATAGCAAAAGACGTTACCACCAACTGGGTGGATGCAGAAGAAAGGTGGCAGGTTACCACTAGGTTGAAGTGCTACTAAGGGAGACGAGGGTTGAGGATCTGAATGCTTTTGGAGAATACTTGTCAGATACTCAATAGTTGCACCTTGGAAAAGTGTGGCTAGAGGCAAACTTTTCCCGAACTGCTGTTGAATCTGAGCCATCAAGCGAAGAGCTAAAAGGGAATGACCACCGAGGTCAAAAAAGTTGTCTTGGACTCCAATGGGGTGAGCACCTAGAAGAGTTTCCCAGATGTGAGTCATTTGCAGTTCTAGCAGGTTGCGGGGTGGGAGAAAACTTGCTTCCAGATTAAGTTTAATATCTGGTGCGAGAAGCGCCCGACGATCCACCTTGCCGTTAGGTGTTAGTGGAAAGGACTCCAGCAGCACAAATGCTGAAGGTATCATGTACTCTGGCAGTTTTTCCTTGAGAAACTGATGTAGGTCACTGACTGTTGGTGTTTGCTCTTGGTCTGGGACTAAGTAAGCAACTAAGCGTTTATCGCCTGGAACATCTTCTCGGGCAATCACGACTGTTTGCAGCACATCTGGGTGTTGGCTGAGTAGAGCCTCTATTTCTCCGAGTTCGATGCGGAAGCCGCGAATCTTGACTTGATGATCGATGCGTCCGAGGTACTGTATAACACCGTTTGGCAAATAACGTACTAAATCACCAGTTTTGTAGAGGCGGGCTTCTGGCTCATTAGTAAAGGGATTAGGAATGAATTTCTCGCTGGTCAAACCTGGAAGATTGAGATAGCCGCGAGCAAGTCCAGTACCACCAATGTGAAGTTCTCCTGCAACGCCCATAGGAACTGGTTGGAGATGGCGGTCGAGGATATAGATTTGGGTATTAGCGATGGGAGTACCGATAGGTACTAGGGTGTCTTTGGCACCACATCGGGATTGGGACGCTTCGACTTGATAAATAGATGACCAAACGGTGGTTTCAGTCGGACCATACAAATTCCATAAAGACGTGCTTCTGTTGAGAAGTTCATTTGCCAGTTCAGTTGTTAAAGCTTCACCACCACACAGAACTTTGAAATTCTTGCCACTCTCCCACCCAGATGCTAGCAGTAGATGCCAAGTTGCTGGTGTTGCTTGCATCACAGATGCACCAGAACTCACTAGCAGCTGATTCAACCGTTTACCATCAGTTGCTACTTCCCGGCTCACCAGAACCACCTTGGCTCCTACCATCAGTGGTAAGTAAATTTCCAGGACTGCAATATCAAAAGATATTGTTGTGACTGCTAGGAAAATATCAGACTGGAGGAGTCCTGGTCGTTGCTGCATCAAATTTAAGAAGTTGGTTGCAGATTTGTGGGTCACCTCAACTCCTTTGGGCTGACCTGTAGAACCTGAGGTGTAGATCACATAAGCCAAGTTACTAACTTGCACACCACTGGCGGGATTCTCCCCACTCTTTTGTGCAATTATCCCCCAGTCTGTATCCAAGCAGACTACATGCACTTGATGCTCACTTAGCCTGTCTACCAACGTCTGCTGTGTCAATAGCACTGGTATTTGCGAATCATTCAATATGTAGCTCAAGCGCTCTTGAGGATAGGCAGGGTCTACTGGCACGTAAGCTCCACCTGCCTTGAGTATTCCTAATAGTCCTACCACCATTTCTACGGAGCGTTCTACACAAATACCAACCAGTAGATCTGGTTTTACACCCAAACTCAAAAGATAGTGTGCCAGTTGGTTAGCTCTAGCATTCAACTCACCGTAAGTCAGTTGTTGGTCTTCAAATACCACTGCGACTGCATCTGGAGTGCGTTCCACCTGCGACTCAAATAGCTCATGAATACACTTATCTTGGGGATAGTCTGCTTGGGTGTCGTTCCACTCAAGTAGTAACTGGTGTCGCTCATCTGCACTGAGCAGGGGGAGTTGTGAAAGTCTTTGCTCTGGATTGGCGACAATCCCCTCAAGCATTGTCGGGAAATGTCGGCTCATCCGCTGTATCGTGGTAGCGTCGAATAGGTCACTGTTGTATTCCCAAGACCCAACCAAGCCTTGTTCAGTCTCTTCCATTGACAGGGTTAAATCGAACTTAGATGTGACGTTCTCTAGTTCTAATGGCGTTAGCTTCAAACCGGGCAGTTCTAGTATCCCCATTGGTGCATTCTGCAAAACAAACATCGCCTGAAACAGTGGATTGTGGCTGAGATTGCGTTGAGGCTGTAAAGCTTCAACTAATTGCTCAAAGGGCAAATCCTGGTGAGCATAAGCATCTAGGGACACCTGCTTGATTCGATTAAGCAGTTGTTGAAATGTGGGATTCCCCTGCAGGCTAGTACGCAAAACTAGAGTATTGACAAAAAAACCAATGAGTAATTCAGTCTCCCTGCGATTTCGGTTCGCAATTGGTGAACCAACAACAATATCCTCCTGACCGCTGTAGCGTCCAAGTAAAGTCACAAAAGCTGCTAGCAAGGTCATAAATATGGAAACCCCAAATTTTTGACTGAGAACTTGTAGCTTTTGTGTTAAGTTCTGATCGAGGTGAAAGCGCTCGGTACTCCCAGTAAAAGTTTGTACTGGTGGGCGCGGACGGTCGGTGGGCAATTCCAACAAAGGTGGAGCACTTGCTAACTGTTGCTGCCAGTAGTTGAGTAGTGCTTGCAGTACCTCCCCACTCAGCCACTGTCGCTGCCAGTGGGCAAAGTCGGCATACTGAATGGGCAACTCTGATAAAGGGGAAGGGTTTCCTTGAGAGAAGGCTTGATAAAGCACAGACAACTCTTGAATGAGTATCCCAATTGACCAACCATCAGAGATGATGTGGTGCATTGTGATCAACAACACGTGGGATTCTTGCCCCAATCGCAGGAGAGTAAGGCGCAGTAAGGGTCCTTTTACTAGGTCAAAAGGGCGCTGTGCTTCTTCTGTAGCTAAACGTTGCACTTCATCGGACTGTTTGCTCTTTGGCAGCGACTGCAAATCTGTCAATGGTACGGTGATGGTTAGGGTGGGTGCAATCATTTGAACTGGAGTCCCATCTACCATCAAGAAAGTAGTCCGCAAAGCTTCATGACGCTGTACAATTTCTGCTACAGCTTGCTCTAAAGCAGTGACGTGGAGCGACCCAGTCAGGCTTAAAGCCACAGGTATATTGTAAGTGGCACTACCCCCCTCCAGTTGTTCGAGAAACCACAAGCGTTGTTGGGCAAAAGATGCAGGGAATACAAAGACATCATCTTCGGTGGCGTCAAAGTTATTCTCGTTAATTGTTAGAGAATCTTTGGAAATATGCTTTTTCATTAAAAACCTCACTTGATGATTCTGCTAAAGCCTCGGTTTATTAATCACCCATTGGGCAGAAAAAACCCGGTTTCTGTACTTGGAAAGACTAATTTTTCCTTGACCCAATTCAAAGAAACCGGGTTTTTGGAATTACTGTACCGATGGTTTAGGAATTGTTGATGTTATATCAAGTCCTGTGTAACCTTTTTTATCTTGGGCGGAGGAAGCAATCTCATTTTTTATAAGTGAGGAGCGCCTCATACGTCGAGTCTCGCGAGAAACAGACATTATTGTAGGTGATTGAAGAACAGCATCTTTTTCTATAAGCTTTTCAATCACCTCACTTAGTTGTGCGACAGTCGGAAATTCAAACAACTGGCGCACAGACAAATCAACTGAAAACGCTTCCTGCACCCGAGAAATGACTTGGGTAGCCAGCAAGGAATGTCCTCCTAAATCAAAAAAATTGTCATAGATACCAACCTGTTCCAATCTCAAGACATTAGTCCAAATTGCCGCTAGAGTTTTTTCTAAGAAAGAACGTGGTTGAACAAAGCTAGCTACTAAACTTTCGGTAGATACATTCAGTGTGGATAGAGTACGGCGATCTACTTTGCCATTGGGGGTCAATGGTAAGGTGTCTAAAAACACAAATGCCGCAGGTACCATGTAATCAGGAAGCTTTTGTTTGAGAAAGTCATATAGGTCACTTGTACTCACTGTCTCCTGGCTAGGAACCACATAAGCAACTAAATACTTGCTACCTGTAGTCTGTTCTCGATCAATGACAACGACTTGTTTAATTGCAGGGTGCAAACTCAGTACCGCTTCAATTTCCCCCAGTTCAATGCGGAAGCCACGGACTTTTACTTGGTTATCAATCCGACCCAGAAACTCAATGCTTCCATCTAGCAAGTAGCAGGCTAAGTCACCAGTTTTATAAAGTCGTGCTCCGGGTTCCTTGCTCCAAAGGTGAGGGATGAACTTTTCGGCTGTTAACTGGGGACGATTGTGATAATCACGAGCTAAACCATCACCACCAACATAAAGTTCACCCCAAACACCAATAGGTACTGGTTGCAGATGATGGTCAAGGATATAAACTTGTGTGTTGGCAATTGGTCGTCCAATCGGCACCGATGTTACTTGCTGGATTTGCGCTGTCATTAAGGCGCAGCAGGTAAATGTTGTATTTTCCGTTGGACCGTAACCATTAATCAGTCTACATTGTTTGAGTTCCAAGAGGACTTTTTGGACATGGGCGACAGATAAAATATCACCTCCTGCTAAAAGTTGACGTACTGACTTTAAATCATCTATTTGCTCATCTACCATGAGGTGGAATAAACTGGCAGTGAGCCACAAAGTTGTAACTTGGTGTTGTCTAATTGCCTGCCCTAACTCCTTTAGAGATGGCTTGTGGCTGGGCATAACGACTAGCTTGGCTCCGTTGAGCAAACTACCCCAAATTTCAAAAGTTGAGGCATCAAAACAGACGGGAGCTAGTTGCAAAAACGTTTCTTTGGTGCTATGAGAAACATAATCGGTTTCTTTGACTAATCGCACTACGCCTTTATGTACTATACTCACACCTTTAGGCTGACCTGTGGAGCCAGAAGTGTACATTACATAAGCTAAGTTGTTAGCTTTTACCTCAGTAGCAAGATTTTCTTCTTTTTCCTGAGCGATCGCTTCCCAGTCCAAGTCTAGACAAATCACTTGTGCCCAGTGAGATGGTAGTTTCTTGACCAACTGCTCTTGGATCAACAACACTGGCATCTGAACGTCCTCTAATATAAAGGAAAGACGTTCAAGGGGATAGTCCAAGTCAAGCGGTACGTAAGCAGCACCTGCTTTAAGGATGCCTAATAACCCGATGACCATTTCGAGTGAGCGCTCTACGCAAATCCCCACCAGTACTTCTGGACCCACCCCTAAGAATTGCAAATAGTTTGCCAATTGGTTAGCACGGGAATTCAACTCTCGATAGGTGATCTGTTCATTATGAAATACCGCTGCTACACAATCCGGCGTGCGCTCCACCTGCTCCTCAAATAACTGATGAATGCACTTATCTGAGGAATAATTTGTCGTAGTATTATTCCATTCTACGAGTAACTGATGCAGTTCGGTATTGGTCAGCAGTGGTAAGGATTCTACCGACGCTTGCGGACTTGCAACAATTCCCTCTAGCAGGATTTGAAAATGTTCTGCCATCTGATGAATGGTTGCAGCGGCAAACAAATCACTATTGTATTCCCAGTGACATTGCAGACCTAAGGAAGTTTCGTTTATCGACAGGGTCAAATCAAACTTGGATGTGATGTTCTCCAATTCCAACGGAGTCAGGGTCAAACCAGGCAGTTCTAGTTTCCCCATCGGGGCATTCTGCAAAACGAACATCACTTGGAAAAGGGGGTTATGGCTGAGGGAACGCTCTGGCTGGAGTTCTTCAACCAGTTTTTCAAAGGGTAGGTTTTGGTGCGCGTAGGCATTTAAAGCCACTTGGCGTACCCGATCCAGAAGTTCTTGGAAAGGAGGGTTCTCCTTCAGGTCAATACGCAACATTAGGGTGTTAACAAAAAAGCCAATTAGAGACTCGATTTCACTGTAGTTGCGGTTGGCAATCGGGGAACCAATAACAATATCCTCCTCACCGCTGTAGCGTCCAAGTAAGATTGCGAAAGCTGTAATCAGGGTCATAAATAAGGTTCCCCCTGACTGTTGGCTTAAACTTTTTAACTTCTGTGTTAAGTCCTGCTCAATCTGAAACTGCTCGGTTCTACCGCTGAAGGTTTGCACTGGGGGACGCGGTCGGTCGGTCGGCAGTTTTAATATAGGCGGGGTTCCTGCTAGCTGTTGCTTCCAGTAGTTGAGTTGGGTTTCTAGTACCTCTTCACTCAACCACTGCCTCTGCCAGCAAGCAAAATCGGCATACTGAATAGGCAGTGGCTGCAAGGCTCGAGATTGACCGGATAGGAAGCCTTCATAGAGCAGAGCTATCTCTTTGATAAATATTCCCATTGACCAAGCATCGGAGATGATGTGGTGCATTATCACCAGCAGTACGTGAGATTCCGATCCCAGCTGCATGAGGGTCACTCGCAGCAAGGAATCATTCACCAGGTCGAAAGGTTTTACTTGCTCCTCAGTAGCCAACCTTTGCACTTCAACAAACAGCTCTTCTCGTGGCAAACCTTGCAGATATAATATCGTCAAGTTTAAGTTTGAGGTGGATGCGATCATCTGAACAGGAGAACCATTCACTACAGGGAAGGTGGTGCGCAGAGCTTCGTGACGCTTCACGATTGCTGCTAAGGCTTGTTCTAGGGCAGCTATGTTAAGAGAGCCGGTGACGTGTATAGCGCCTGAGATATTATAAGCCGCACTTTCTCTATCTAATTGGTTAAGGAACCACAGGCGTTCTTGGGAAAAGGAAAGGGGTAGTTCTTCCTGTCTGGGTACTGGTTTAATGACAGGTGCCTTTTGCAAAGATTGAAGGTTAGCCTCAATGATTTCGCTTAAACCTGCTACAGTCGGGGATTCAAACAAGTGGCGCAGGGGCAACTCTACACAGAAGGCTGAGCGTAACCGAGAAATGACCTGAGTTGCCAGCAAGGAATGTCCCCCTAAGGTAAAGAAGTTGTCGTGGATGCCGACCTCAACTCCTAAGACTTCAGCCCAGACTGTGGCTAAAATTTCTTCAGTGGGGGTGCGGGGTGGGACAAAACTGGTTGCCCGACTGAGGCCGGATAGATCTGATGAAGGTTGCCACGCTTTGCTTGCAAGAGCGCGGCGGTCTACTTTGCCGTTGGGTGTTAGGGGTAGAGCATCGAGCTGCACAAAGGTTTTTGGTACCATGTAGTCAGGTAGTTGTTCTTGGAGAAAGCGCTGCAATTGACTGGTGGTCAGTTGCTCCAACAGAGGAACGACATAGGCGATGAGTCGGTGCTCACCAGATCGATCTTTGTGGGCAATGGCGATCGCCTCTCGCACATTTGGATGTTGCATCAACACGGCTTCAATTTCTCCAAGTTCGATCCGCAAACCGCGAATTTTCAATTGATGATCAATCCGACCGAGAAACTCAATATTGCCATCAGCTAGGTAACGCCCCAGATCGCCAGTTTTGTATAATCGAGATCCTCCCGACTGAGCAAATGGATCGGGAAGAAAAACCTCAGCTGTCTGTTGTGTACTATTCAAATAGCCACGACCAACTCCGATACCGCCAACGTATAATTCTCCCGCTACCCCTAGGGGTACAGGTTGTAACTGAGAATCTAGCACATATAGTCGCAGATTTCCCACTGGACGACCAATCGGTATATTGAGTACATCTGGATCTGGCGGCTGGTAGATGGGGTAATGAGTGACATCATCTGAACACTCCGTTGGACCATAGGCATTTAACATTGGTATGGCAGAGTAGTAGTCGAACCACTGACGTGACAACTGTGGTGGCAATGCCTCACCAGTTAGCAGCAACCAGCGCAACCCTGACAAGTTGGGGCGTTTTGAACCACACTGCTCGATCTCCAATAGCATCATCTGCAACAGTGACGGCACAATCTCCAGCAGCGTGATTCCCTGGCATAAGTAATCTAGCAGTTGTGCCGGATCCATTACCACTTGATCGGGGAAAATGTGAACCCGTCCACCAACCAGCAGTGCTGCCAGAAATTGCCAGACTGAGATGTCAAAACTTATGCGTGCAGTTTGTGCGACACAGTCGTTGCTTGTGAGTTTGAGATCCGATATCTTGGCAAACAAATGATTGATCATGCCGCGATGCTCGATCATCGCCCCCTTAGGTGCACCTGTGGAACCAGAGGTATAGATCACATAAGCCAGATAGTTGTCACTCACTTTCACAGCCAAGTTTTCCTGACAACACTCTTGCGCCAACAGTTCTTCAAGCAGCAAGACCTGTGGTTGTGATTGTGGTGGTAAACTCAAAAGCATTTTTTCGCTGATCGCCTGGAGGTTGCTGGCAACTAAAACAATAGCTGTCTTGCTTTGTACTAATATTTGGCATAGACGTTGCGGTGGATGATGTGGATCGAGTGGCAAATAAGCACCGCCTGCCTTGAATACCGCGATGATTGCGGTAATCAGGTTGATGCTACGAAAAGCCAGTAAGGCCACAGTCGTCTGTGGATCAACACCTTGCTCCGACATCAGTCGGGCTAAACGATTTGCCCGAGCATTTAACTCTCGGTAGGTCAGGATTTCATCTTCAAACACCACAGCTACTGCATCTGGAGTCTTTTCCACCTGAGCTTCAAACAACTGATGAAAACACTGGTGTTGGGGATACTCACTGTGGGTTTGATTCCACTCTACTAGTAACTGGTGTCGCTCTGTTGGTGTCAGTATGGGTAATTCCCTAAGATGCTGCTGTTGATTGACCACAATGGCTGCAAGCAAAGTTTGCAAATGCTTTGCCATTCGGCTGATCGTCGCTGCATCAAACAAATCTATGTTATATTCTATTGACCCAATTATTCCCGACTCAGTTTCCTCCATTGATAGAGTTAATTCATAATTCGCTGTAACCTTCTCCAGTTCTAAGGGAGTTATGCTCAGACCAGGCAGTTCCAGTTTCCTCACAGGTGTATTTTGTAAGACAAACATCACTTGGAACAATGGGTTGTAGCTCAGATTCCGCTCTGGTTGTAAGGCCTCTACTACTTGCTCAAACGGCACATCTTGGTGGGTATAGGCATCCAAAGTAACCTGCTGCACACGAGTCAGGATTTCTGAGAAAGTAGGGTTACCCTTCAAATCGGTACGTAACACCAGGGCATTAATAAAAAAGCCAATCAGAGACTCTATTTCGCTACGATTACGATTGGCGATCAGTGAACCGACGACAATGTCCTCTTGATTGCTGTAGCGTCCGAGTAAAGTTACGAACGCTGCGAGCAAAGTCATAAACAGGGTTGTTCCTGACTTCTGACTGAGAGCCTTTAGCCTTTGAGTTAAGTCGTTATTGATCTCAAAGCGCTCGGTTCTTCCCCGAAAGGTTTGAATGGGGGGGCGGGGTCGGTCGGTGGGCAGTTCTAACAATGGCGGCGCGCCAGCTAACTGCTGCTTCCAGTAATTAAGTTGTGTTTCGAGTACTTCGCCTTGTAGCCACTGCCTTTGCCAGATAGCGAAGTCGGCATATTGGATCGGTAGTTCTGGTAAGGGCGACGGTTCTTCTATTGAGAAAGCTTTGTAGAGCGCTGTTAACTCTCGGATGAATATGCTCACAGACCAGCCATCGGATATAATGTGGTGCATGGTCACCAACAGTACATGGGATTTTTCTCCCAACAGCAGCAGAGTGACGCGCAGTAACGGTCCGTTTGATAGGTCAAAGGGTCGTGCTTGTTCCTTAATAGCTAAGCGTCCCACTTGGGCAGACTGCTCTTGTTCTGGCAATGCTTGCAAGTCCACCACTGCCAGATTCACGGTTGAAGTGGGGTTAATGGCTTGCACTGGGGTGCCATTTACAATGGGGAAAGTCGTGCGAAGGACTTCGTGACGCTGCACGATTTCTCCCATGGCTTTTTCCAAGGCAGTCATGTGGATTGATCCAGTCAGGGTTAGGGCAGTGGGGACGTTGTATGTTTCACTCCCCCCCTCCAGTTGATCAAGAAACCACAAGCGTTGCTGGGCAAAAGACAAGGGACAATTGTTAAACTCACTTTTTTGGCGAACAGTAACTGGTTTCCTTGGAGCATCTTCACCTTTCTTTTTGAGTCGCTGAGAAAGCAGTGCAAGTTTTTTCGGAGATAAATTAGAAAGGTGTTTGGATAAATCGCTCATGTGCATTTGCCTTATTTTTTAGGATAAAATTCTCAAGGTAACTGTCAAACAAATACCTGATGAATTTGCGCTATCTCTGGTTAGAGTTATTCTTTTGAGCCAACTCTCTTTTCCATTAAAATCTAGCTTTGGTATGCAGGGTTTATTATTTTCATTCCTTTAGAGTGACACAAGAGAGTTATAGTGGTTTAAGCAAAGTTGGGCATAGCACAGGCTTTTCCCGCCATTTTTTTTGAAAGTTAGATTCGTCTGACTATCATTGCCTAAGCTGTAATAGCTGTGACTCAAATCGACTTATGCAGTCTGACCTAAACAAAAACCGCTATTATTCTCTTAGTGAATTGACAGAATTTAGTTAGCAAGCATTGAGTCTACTTCATCCTCTGAAATATCTTTCATTTCTGCTAATAACTGTGTTATGGCTTCGCTATTTGTTTGCTCAAGCTGTCTTTGTACAATGACCACAGCTAGACTAGCTACGGTAGGCGACTCAAATAAGGAGCGCAATGGCAATTCCACACAGAAGGCATCACTGAGGCGGTAAACCACCTGGGTTACCATAAGCGAGTGTCCACCGGAATTGAAGAAGTTATCATGGATGCCTACTTGCTTAACACCAAGGATTTGGGCCCAAATCTCAGCGATCGCCTCCTCAACAGGCGTGCGAGGTGCCACAAAGGTTTCTTCTAACTCCGACCAAATCGAGTCAGGTGCTGGTAAAGCCTGACGGTTTATCTTGCCATTGGCAGTCAACGGCAAAACATCAAGCAGCACAAAGTTAGCGGGCACCATGTGCGCAGGCAGTTTCTGTTGCAGAAAACTTTGCAAGTTACTAATTGTAGGAGCAACTTCCTGATGAGTGATGGCAACATAGGCTACCAAACGCTGGTTGCCTGGTAAATCTTCTCGAACCAAGACCACAGTTTCTCTCACCCCTGGATATTGACTCAGCACCGCTTCGATCTCTCCAAGTTCGATGCGAACGCCGCGAATCTTCACCTGATGATCAATCCGTCCCAGAAAATCGATGTTGCCATCGCTTAAGTAGCAAGCTAGGTCGCCAGTTTTGTACAGGCGCGTTCCTAACTTATGACTAAAAGGGTTCGGGATAAATCTTTCCGCAGTTAAGTCAGGTTGATTCAGATATCCCTGGACAACGCCCGCGCCACCAATGAATAACTCACCAGGCACACCGATAGGTACAAGTTGAAAATGCTGATCGAGTATGTATATATTGGTGTTTGCAATTGGTCGCCCAATGGGAACTATGCTCTCGATCTCCCCCAGCGAATGGGTTGTAGACCAGATAGTGGTCTCAGTCGGCCCGTACATATTATGAATCTCTCCCGACATCGCCTCACTGATCTGCTCTGCAAGCTGCACTGGGAGAGCTTCTCCACCTAGCATAAGCTTTCGCAGCGATCCTAGAGCACCTAGCGCTTTTGGATCTATGGTTAGCATTCTAGCCAAAGAAGGGGTACACTGCATGTGAGAGACATTATACCTTGTTATCTGAGCGGGTAGTGAGTAGTCTTCGTCGCTTGTGTTTATTGTTTTGTTGCTAAGCTTTTTGACGACATCCAGTTTGTGTAGGCTGGACATGACTGAAGCCAAATCAACACCAAAATCAATCAGGCACGCAACCTCGTCAACACCGATCACCTTGAGTCGATTAATCATCTGCAAACAAGTGCTTGGTGTGCCAAACAAGCTACTCCTTTCAAAGTAGCGATTAAAGGCGTAATCTAAAAGTTGTTCTTCCTCAGCTGCTGTAAAGTCTTCTGCATCAATATCCTGACCTAAGCTGCGTCCCAAGTTTTTCAACAAGTCAAGAGAACTCTTCAAATATTGGCAAAAAGGTTGCCGCACTTTTTCTCGAACAAAATCAATGTCTTCACCGACAAATGTGTGAAGCATTAAAGTCACATGACCCCCTCCAGGTTGATGACCGTGTTTTTCCCAAGAGGAGCGATAAATCCCAATTTTTTCTTGCAGTTCCTCGATACTTTGACCTAGTAAATGGGTAAGTACATTGGCACCGATTTCACCAGCCTTACGAAAAGTTTCTGGACTACCAGCAGCTGTAATCCAAATCGGCAGTTCAGGCTGGATTGGTTGTGGATGAATCTTCACCTCTACTTCATTAGCGCTACCTCCTGAGAATTTGATCGATTCTCCCCGCCAGAGTTTGCGGACAGTTTCAATATCACGAAACATGATTTGGAAACGATCTGAATAGTTTTCTGGGGCTAAGACAAAATCATCTGCGTGCCATCCGGAAGCAAAAGAGACAGCAACTCTACCCTGAGAAAGGTTATCAACTACAGACCATTCTTCCGCCACTCGTACGGGGTGCTGGAGGGGTAAAACAACACTGCCTGCTCGAATTTGAATGCGCTCTGTAATCATAGCAATTGCAGCACTAACAACAGACGGATTTGGGTAAAGACCACCAAAGGCATGGAAGTGGCGTTCTGGAGTCCAGATGGCACTAAACTCATGTTGGTCGGCAAACTTAGCCCCCTCAAGCAGTAACTGATATTTATCTACACCTGCTTGTAACTCGTCACTGGCGAAATAGAAAAGGCTAAATGCCATTTCTTTATCTATGAGTTCGTTGATAGGCTCGGTATCATAAGTAGCCCAAACTGGATTGGCTTGAACAACAACTTGAAAACCTCGTGTTAGAGTCCAGAGTATCTCTAAGACAGAAATATCAAAGGAGATGCTGGTAACTGCTAACCAAGTACTTGGCGTTTCACAGCCGATGCTGTTGTCCATCCCTGTAAAAAAGTTGACAACATTACCATGCGCGACCATGACTCCCTTAGGCTTACCTGTGGATCCGGAAGTGTAAATAACGTAAGCCAAGTTGTTAGCTGTAACACTACTGACCTGGTTGTTCTCACTCTGTTGGGCGATATCATACCAATCAGTGTCCAAACAAACTACAACAGCTTCATGTTCAGGTAGCCTCTCAACCAGTCGCTGTTGTGTCAACAGCACTTGGACTTGAGCATTTTCTTGTATAAAGGCTAAGCGCTGTTGGGGATAATCTGGGTCAAGAGGCACATAAGCCCCACCTGTTTTGAGAATTCCCAGCAGTCCCACTACCATCTCTAAGGAGCGATCCATACAAATGCCCACCAACATATTTGGTTCTATCCCCAGATATTGCAAGTGATGTGCTACTTGATTGGCACGGCAATTTAACTGGCGGTAGGTCAGTTGTTGATCTTCAAACACCACCGCCACAGCATCAGGTGTCTGCTCCACCTGGGCTTCAAATAACTGATGGATACACTGGTCTTGGGGATAATCTGCTTGGGTGTTGTTCCACTCCACCAGTAGCTGATGCTTCTCAGCTACCGTCAGCAAGGGTAAGTCCGAGAGGCGCTGCTGGGGATTAGCCACAATGGCTTCGATCAAGGTCTGAAAATGCCCTGCCATCCGAGTAATTGTGACCGCATCAAACAAATCCCTGTTATATTCCCATTTTCCTGTCAGTCCCGCTTGTGTTTCCTCCATCGACACAGTCAAATCAAACTTGGCTGTGATGCTCTCCATCTCTATGGGATTTATGGTCAAACCTGGCAGTTCCTGGTTCCCCATCGGTGCATTCTGCAACGCAAACATCACTTGGAACAGGGGGCTATGACTGAGATTACGTTCTGGTTGTAATGCTTCTACCACTTGCTCAAAGGGCAGATCCTGGTGAGCGTAAGCTTCTAGAGCTACCTGCTGCACTCTGTTTAACAACTCCAAAAAACTGGGATTCCCTTCTAGGTTAGTACGCAGCACCAAGGTATTTACAAAAAGACCAATGAGAGACTCTATCTCACGGTGGTTGCGGTTAGCAATTGGGGAGCCAACAACAATGTCAGACTGACCACTGTAGCGGTAAAGTAAGGTCACAAAAGCTGCAAGCATTGTCATAAACAAAGTTGCCCCTGAATGTTGGCTTAAATTTTTCAACTGCTGAGTCAGGGTTCGATTGATCTCAAAGTGCTCAATGCCACCTCGGAAGGTCTGAATCGGGGGGTGCAGTCGGTCTGTGGGAAGTTCCAACAGTGGTGGTGCACCTGCCAACTGTTGCTGCCAGTAGTTGAGTTGAGTTTCTAGCACTTCCCCACTCAGCCACTGCCTCTGCCAAACTGCGAAGTCTGCATACTGTATGGACAACTCTGGCAACGGGGATGGAACTCCTGCACAGAAAGCTTGATAGAGAGTAGAAAACTCTCGAATGAATATTCCGATTGACCAGCCATCGGAGACAATGTGGTGCATGGTCAGCAGCAGTATATGGGACTCTTGGGTCAACTGAAGCAAAGTCACCCGCATTAACGGATCTTTTGACAGGTCAAAGGGCTGCTCTTGCTCCTTGGTGACTAGGCGTTGCACTTCGGCGGATTGCTCTTGTTCTGGCAATGCTTGCAAGTCTATCACTGGCAAAGTCACTGTTGCAATGGGGGCAATCACCTGTACAGGTGATCCGTCGAGCATCTTAAAGTTGGTGCGTAATATCTCGTGACGTCCAATGATTTGCGTCAAACTTTGCTCTAAGGCCACTAGGTGAAGAGTACCAATGAGATGAACACCGGCGGGCATGTTATAAGCGGTACTTCCTCTTTCAAGTTTGTCTAGAAACCAGAGTCTAGCTTGGGCAAAAGACAGGGGGAGGTTTCCGTCTCGTGTCACTGGCTCAATGATTGGCTTGTGCACCATTTCTCCAGCCTGATAGACTGCCTCAATGATCTTACTGAGTTCAGCCACGGTGGGGAATTCAAACAAGCGGCGCAGGGGCAGTTCCACCTGAAATGCTTCGCGCAGCCGGGAAATGACTTGGATTGCCAGTAGGGAGTTTCCGCCTAGTTCAAAGAAGTTATCATAAATACCTATCTGTTCCAAGACTAGGAGATCAGCCCAAATGCCTGCAAGTGTCTTCTCGACCTGAGTGTTGGGAGCTATGAAGGTATTATCCAAATCAAGACGATCCCAATCTGGAACTGGAAGTGCTTGGCGGTCTACCTTCCCATTGTGAGTTAGGGGCAGAGCTTCCATCTGCACAAAGGCAGAGGGTATCATATAATTAGGTAACTTCTCCGTAAGCCATGTGCGTAATTGGGATACCAGCTCATTAGTGAACGGGTACTGGGGATTTTGCACCACATAAGCCACTAGACGCTTGTGTTCTGGCATGTCTTCGCGAGCCAAGACGATTGTATCCTGCACAGACAGGTGTTGGCTTAGCACTGCCTCGATCTCACCTAACTCAATGCGGAAGCCTCGTATTTTTACCTGGTGATCAACACGACCAAGGAACTCAATGTTTCCATCCGGCAAGTATCGACCCAGATCCCCGGTTTTGTAGAGACGAGTTCCTGTTTCTTGACTAAAAGGGTTGGGAATGAACTTTTCAGCAGTCAATTCAGGACGATTGAGATAGCCACGACCCACCCCGATACCACCAATGTATAGTTCACCAGGTACCCCAATCGGCACAGGTTGCAACTGGAACCCCAGCACATACAGCTGCATATTCGTCAGCGAAAGACCAATCGGTATGTTAAGCACTCTTGCTGCTAATGGCTGGTAGATGGGGTAATGGGTGACATCATCGGAGCATTCGGTAGGACCATAGGCATTCAACATTGGTACAGTCGGGTAGTACTCTAGCCACTGACTACATAGCTGTGGTGGTAATGCTTCACCAGTAAGGAGCAACCAGCGCAACTTGGATAGATGAGGGCGATTTGCCCCACGAAGCCCTATTTCCTCAAGCGTTATCCGCAACAGCGATGGCACAATCTCTAGGATTGAAACTCCCTGACGCTCCAACTGCTCAAGCAGTTGTGGTGGGTTACCAGTGACCTCATCATTGAAAATATGAACCTGCCCACCGACAAGCAGTGCTGCTAGAAATTGCCAGACTGAGATGTCAAAACTCTGGCGTGCAGTTTGTGCAATTTTATCAGCATCCGTTAGCTTTAAAGTCAAAATTTTTGCATATAAATGATTCAGCATCCCCCTATGTTCGACCATTGCCCCCTTTGGCACGCCTGTCGAGCCAGAGGTATAGATCACATAAGCTAGGTGCATTGGCGTACAGCAAACAGGCAGGTTTTCCTCAGACCTTTGTTGCTGCAATAGTTCTTCAATAAACAAGATCTGTGGTCGTTTTTTGTCAGGTGAATTTGCTAGTGCTTGTGAGAGAACAGGCTCAAATTTTATCGCCGCTAGAACTAGAGGGGTCTGACTCTGCTCTAACACCTGGTGGAGACGTTGATCTGGATGATGTGAATCTAGTGGCAAGTAAGCACCACCAGTTTTGAATACCGCTATCATTGCGGTTAAAAAGTTAATGCTACGCTCAGCGAGCAAAGTAACAATAGTGCCAGGACTAACGCCTTGTTCTATTAACAGTCGGGCCACACGATTGGCACGGCAATTTAACTGGCGGTAGGTCAGTTGTTGATCTTCAAACACCACCGCCACAGCATCAGGTGTCTGCTCCACCTGGGCTTCAAATAACTGATGGATACACTGGTCTTGGGGATAATCTGCTTGGGTGTTGTTCCACTCCACCAGTAGCTGATGCTTCTCAGCTACCGTCAGCAAGGGTAAGTCCGAGAGGCGCTGCTGGGGATTAGCCACAATGGCTTCGATCAAGGTCTGAAAATGCCCTGCCATCCGAGTAATTGTGACCGCATCAAACAAATCCCTGTTATATTCCCATTTTCCTGTCAGTCCCGCTTGTGTTTCCTCCATCGACACAGTCAAATCAAACTTGGCTGTGATGCTCTCCATCTCTATGGGATTTATGGTCAAACCTGGCAGTTCCTGGTTCCCCATCGGTGCATTCTGCAACGCAAACATCACTTGGAACAGGGGGCTATGACTGAGATTACGTTCTGGTTGTAATGCTTCTACCACTTGCTCAAAGGGCAGATCCTGGTGAGCGTAAGCTTCTAGAGCTACCTGCTGCACTCTGTTTAACAACTCCAAAAAACTGGGATTCCCTTCTAGGTTAGTACGCAGCACCAAGGTATTTACAAAAAGACCAATGAGAGACTCTATCTCACGGTGGTTGCGGTTAGCAATTGGGGAGCCAACAACAATGTCAGACTGACCACTGTAGCGGTAAAGTAAGGTCACAAAAGCTGCAAGCATTGTCATAAACAAAGTTGCCCCTGAATGTTGGCTTAAATTTTTCAACTGCTGAGTCAGGGTTCGATTGATCTCAAAGTGCTCAATGCCACCTCGGAAGGTCTGAATCGGGGGGTGCAGTCGGTCTGTGGGAAGTTCCAACAGTGGTGGTGCACCTGCCAACTGTTGCTGCCAGTAGTTGAGTTGAGTTTCTAGCACTTCCCCACTCAGCCACTGCCTCTGCCAAACTGCGAAGTCTGCATACTGTATGGACAACTCTGGCAACGGGGATGGAACTCCTGCACAGAAAGCTTGATAGAGAGTAGAAAACTCTCGAATGAATATTCCGATTGACCAGCCATCGGAGACAATGTGGTGCATGGTCAGCAGCAGTATATGGGACTCTTGGGTCAACTGAAGCAAAGTCACCCGCATTAACGGATCTTTTGACAGGTCAAAGGGCTGCTCTTGCTCCTTGGTGACTAGGCGTTGCACTTCGGCGGATTGCTCTTGTTCTGGCAATGCTTGCAAGTCTATCACTGGCAAAGTCACTGTTGCAATGGGGGCAATCACCTGTACAGGTGATCCGTCGAGCATCTTAAAGTTGGTGCGTAATATCTCGTGACGTCCAATGATTTCCACAATAGCTTGCTGCAAAACCACTACGTCGAGAGAGCCAGCTAAGCGCACAGCACCTGTACCATTGTAGGCAACACTTTCTTCTTCCAATTGGTCTAAAAACCACAGTTGTTGCTGGGGAAAGGACAGGGTTAGGTTTCCATCACGTGGGACGGGCCGAATGGGTTCAACAGTTTGACTTAAGGCAAGATTAGCCTCTTGCAGAAAAAAGATAATTTCTGCTTTGCTCTCAGCTATCTTGGTACGCAGATCTGGTGTCAGTATTCCCTTAGGGGCGTTACAGCGCAGGCGAAGCTCCTCCGGAGCCGCTCCGCTAACGCCATCAACCCATAGCTTAATGTCTAGTTGGCTAAGGTATGACAAAAACTCTTGAATAGATTTCATAATTCTATCTCCTCTCGCTCATTCAATGTAGTACTGGTGGAAGTTTGCAATTGGGCTGTCCAATGAATTCTTTCGATATACTCTGCTATGCCAGCCACAGTAGGTTTCTGAAATAGGCTGAGTAAGGGCAACTTCACACAAAAGGCTTCCTGGAACCGAGAAATGACTTGGGTTGCTAGCAAGGAATGTCCCCCCAGTTCAAAGAAGTTATCGTGGATGCCTACTTGAGCAAGGTTCAGTATGTCCCTCCAAATTCCAGCTACCAGTTCTTCAACCGAACTGCGAGGTTCCACAAAACCTTGTTTTAGCTCTGGTCGCTCTTGATGTTTTTGGGACTTAACTAAATTGAGTACTTGTGCAGCGTCGTATAACTCTGTGGCAATCCGCTGATAGAGGGCTGATTTGGCGCTCAACTGTGTGGCAAAAGCAACAGTTGATTTCTGCGCTGGCAAGTCACTCGCTGGGATCGCTTCCCCAATGCTTGACCTAAAGGTCAACTGGGTGATCAATTCGACCGGAAATCTGAACAGCCAACCCCGATCCACTTTTTGTTTGAATTCCACACCAATACTATCAAGGAAATCGAATGCTGATTGATTCTTTTGAGTAGGCACATAGAAAACATCGACACGGCGAAGCCTCCGTTCGCGGGCAATGTCTCCTAATTGAGCGAGCATCTTATACTCAACGCCCCGACCCAGTACTCGGCAGCTTAGCAAAAAGGTATCTACTGTAATGGCATCAACTCCAGATTCAAACATGATCGTGCCAACCAAACCGTAATCCCCAAAGCGATCTTTTACCTCCACTGTTAAACATTCTAATTTCCCTGATTTACAAAGCTGTTGAATTTCCCCTTCGGAGCGCCTGATGGTTGTGAAATTCAATTGGTTAGTTCGTTGCGTTAGTTGCGAAACCCTATTAAGTTGATGGGGTGCGATCGCATTTACTTCAACTTGTAACCTAAGTCCTGCTAGGAAATCCGCAAAGGTGAGTGACTCTTCACGCCAACACTCACGCTGAACATTCTGGCGGTAAAGTTCCGTTCGCGCTAGATCCTCCTTGGTAACTTTCAAGTTGTCGAAAGCCCAAATATGCTTAAGAAACTCAGGGATACGACTAGACTGTTGGGGAAGCTGAATCGTCAAAACTTCTGGACAGTTGGCTTGGACTTCAGCGCACTCCACTGGGTTGTCATCGATAAAAATGAAGCTATCCAGCCCAAGTTGAAGCTCGTTGGCTAAGGATTGAATGTTCTCCGACTTGGATTTCCAGTTAATTCGCCAGGAGACAAGATGATCACGCTTTAAAGGCATTGACTGATGATGTTCAAAAACAGCCCACACATCTGACTCATCGTTCTTACTGCACAGACATATGAGTTTTCCTACCTGCTCCTGCGCCACTATAAACTCTTGAAAGGCTTGGCGAGGAGGATCAATTTCCACCCCTAAAGCTCCATCCTCTCCGCAAACCCCCTGCCAAAGGGTCTGATCGCAGTCGAGGACAATTACTTTGTAAGGTGTACTATTAATTTTAAAGATCTTGCGGGCAATCATTGTGCCAAGAGCACTAAAGAAAGTTGGTGTATAGGGAATATGACCCAGTTCGCTGCCATGAGGGTCGTAGTAATCCGAAACTGGGTAGATAGCAGTTAACTCTGAACTCGTTACCAGATGTATGTTGCTGAAGTTGACCAACTCAGAAACTATCTGTTGTTCCATCCGCTTGAGGAAAGCAATTCGGTTACTTTCTTCCAAAAATTGTGGAGAAGCAGGACATAGACAGACCAAATGAGGCGTTGCTGAACGCTGCGCTGACGACTTCAAAGCCAGTACAAGATCTTGCACATTCCGCTGAATATTCTCATAAATGTTTTCGGTAGACTCAGCTACTGCAAGAGAATTGTCTTCGTACTTTTGCCAATCCTCAAAACGTACCAAAACTACATTGATTCCATTCTTATTTTGAGAAAGTTGGCTAGAGGGATTGAGTAGTTGCTGGAATACCTGATTATAAGAAGCAAACTCGATTTGAGATGGAATGCCCAGTTCTTGCATCCAAAAAACGAGAAACTCCTCGATCATATCTGATGTAAACGTAGCTGTAATGGCAATGGTTTGTTTTTGAGCTTGTGTGTTAGAAGAGTAAAATTCTTGAATCAGTTGCTCTGAAAATTCTGATTTGGTTTTTTCTAAAAGCTCTACTAAACCTAGAGTAGTATTTAAAAAGGCAACAAGTCGATTGTTAAACAGTTTAGCTGGTTTGGGTTGAGATACTAAAGATGCTCCTTGGGATTTAAATTCTTCGATAGCAAGAAAAAGATCGGATACTTCATAACAAACATGGTAAAGATTGACCCCTCGATTTAATAAACTCTCGACTTGATGTCCAGAAACAAGTTCGAGAGCAATCCCGTTCTCAGTTTCAATTAAACAAACACTAGCATTTTGGAGTTCATCAAAAATAATGTCACTGATTTTCGTAACACGATAATGTGTTCTAATATGTGCAATCCCTTCCTGAATATTTCTGCAAGCAAATCCTAAATGGTGAAGTTTTTTATCATTGAAATTGTTTTCGAGTTGTATATTTTCTGCTTTTTTTTGCGCTAACTTATCAGGTAAATGAAATTTGGAAAGGCACTGCTGTGGAGTCGCTACCATCCCCTCAAGTAAGACCTGGAAATGCCCCAATATTCTGAGAATCGTGGCATCATCAAAGCGGCTAGTATCATAGCTAATCTTCACAAACAATTGGGAACTGGGAATTGCTACTACTGTCAGGGGATAATTAGTTTGTTCAATGGCATGAACATGAGAAATTTCTATGCTGCCATTGTGTTGTTGTAAGGATTCATCTACTGGATAATTCTGAAACACCAAGATGCTGTCAAACAAGGGCATTCCCCGAGGGACTTCACTCCAGCCCTGAATGTCCACTAATGGGCTATATGAGTACTGCTCGCACTCTACCAGTTGCGCCTGTAAATCCTTCAGCCAAGTTAACAATTCCACTTCCTCTGAGACTGGAACTCGGATCGGGAGGGTGTTGATAAACAGCCCCACCATTGATTCCACCCCCACCAGCGATGGGGGGCGACCGGACATAGTAACGCCAAAAACCACCTCAGGCTCACCACTGTAATGACCAAGCAGCAGTGCCCATGCTCCCTGTATCAGATTATTTAGTGTCAGATAATGCTGTCGAGCAAAAGATTGTAGGGCCGTTGTGAGCGTTGCTGATAATTGAAGATGTTGTTGATCGTAGGTCTGCTTTTGGTGGGAATGATGGGTAAAAGACCTATCAACCATCACAGGGGTAGGAGCAGTAAAACCTTTGAGCGCTTGTCGCCAGAATGCCTCTGCTTGGGAGTGGTCTTGCTGCTGTAGCCAACCAATGTAGTCTCGGTAGGGACGAGGAGCAGGTAAAGATAAATTATCACCACTCTTTAAAGCTTCATAAAAAGCCAAGACTTCTTTAAGAAGAATAGGCACGCACCAACCATCAATTAACAGGTGATGAAAACTCCAAACAAACTGATAAGTATTCTCAGCTACCTGCATGAGCACACACCGCATCAAGGGAGCTTTGTCAAGTTTAAAGCCCTGGTCTCGATCTGCTTGTAAGAAAGCTTCTAGTTGCTCTTGCTGCTCGGTTACGGATAGCGAACGCCAATCATAGTTGATCCAAGGCAAATTTACCGATCTACGCACTACTTGAAGCGGTTCATCTAAACCATCCCAAATAAAAGCAGTACGCAAAATTGAATGAAGCTCCACTACTCGTTGCCAAGCCTGTTTAAAGGCGGAGACATTGAGATCTCCGTAGAGAGTTGAGATCAACTGCTCGAAGTACACTCCCGATTTTGGTGCGTAAAGGGTATGAAAGAGCAGACCCTGTTGCATAGGTGATAGAGGATATACATCCTCGACATTTTTCATATTAAATTTCTCCAAGAATGTGGATGTTGAATCAACTTAATCGAGCATAGTGAACAGTTTATTAAGTTTTTCCTCATTTAGCCTTGCAAGCGGGAAATCTGAAGGGGTATAGCCTCCAACATCAGAGGACTGGCAGTGGGAAATAAGAACTTGTAAAGCCTGGATAAAACCCTGAGCCAGACGCTCAACAGTGGTTCGTTGATGAACCTTCTCGCTGTAAGTCCAATCCAGTTGTAGCTTGCCTGAAGCTACAAATCCGTTCACTTCCAGCAGATGGCGACGATTTCCCAGCTGATTATGAGCTGGTCCGCAGGACTCTTTTGCAGACCCTAGCACAAAAGATTTTGAATCCACCCATTTCAACTGACCAAGGTAGTTAAAACTTACTTGTGCTTCGGGAAGAGACTGTAGTTTTGAGCGCGTTGTAGCGTCTTGACTCAAATACCGCAAAATACCGTAGCCGATACCGCGATTTGGCAAGCGACGCAATTGTTCTTTCACCGACTTCAAAGCCGATCCTGGATGGTTAAGCTCCCTTAGCTCTAACCGCACGGGAAAGATAGTGGTGAACCAGCCCACTGTGCGCGACAGATCGACATCTTTAAATAATTCCTCTCGTCCATGACCTTCAAGGTCAATGAGCACTGAGCAGCGCTCTCCAGTCCACGCTTGTAAGCTCTGCACTAAAGCAGTCAGCAGCACATCGTTAATTTGGGTATTGTAGGCAGAAGGCACTTCTTGTAGTAAGGCGCAGGTTTGTTCCACACTCAGAGACACTGACACAATTGCAGCCGAAGCAACAGTGTTGACTTGTTGATCTATGGGATAATCCACTGGCAAACAAGTAACACCAGACTCATACTGAGCTAGCCAATACTCCAACTCCGTAGCTAGGGCTTGTGATTGCCCATACTCCGTCAGCCGTTGCGCCCACTGCTGGAAAGAAGTTGTTTTCGCGGGTAGTTGAATCGCTTCGCCCTGGCACAGCTGTTGGTAGGCACTAGCGAGATCCTCCAGCAAAATCCGCCATGAGACGCCATCCACCATGAGGTGATGTACGATGATTAGCAAACGCCCTGGTTGATCTATGCCTAACTGAAACAAAGCCACTCGCATGATTGGTCCTGTTAACAGGTTAAGACTGGCTTGTAGTTCGCTGGCAACAGCCTCAATGGCAGCTGTTTGCTGCTCGTCTGAGGACATTTGTGACAAATTTACCACGCTCAAAGGCACTGTTTCTTCTATGGTGGCATTCATTTGCTCCCAGTAATCACCGGACTGCACAAACCGCAGGCGCAGGGCATCGTGATGTCGCAACAATTGCCGCACGACTTGCTCTAATAATTCTGGGTTCAAATCTGGTGGCACTTCCAGCAGGAGCGATTGGTTATAATGGTGCGGCTGGGGTAGATTCTGCTCTTTGAACCAGTGCTGGATGGGGGTCAGGGGTACTGGACCGATCACGATACCTTGTTCAGCTTGAACGCCTTGGGTTGTGTCTGTGATGGTAGCTAAGTCGGCAATAGTTTGATGCTGAAATAACTGTTTGGGGGTGAGCACTAGACCCGCTTGATTGGCGCGGGCAATCACCTGAATACTGAGGATGGAATCTCCTCCCAACTCAAAGAAGTTGTCGCGAATCCCGACTTTTTCCAACCCCAAGACTTCAGCCCAAATGGCGGCTAAACTCTTTTCTACTGGGGTACAGGGTGGCTCAAAACCAACATCTAAATTCCGCTGGGAAGTATCTGGTGTTGGTAAAGCACGGTGGTCTACCTTACCATTCGGCGTCAGTGGCATCGTCTCTAAAATCACAAAGGCACTTGGGACCATGTATTCGAGAACCCTCTGCTTCAGGAAGTTTCGCAGTTCAGCTACAGAAGGTGGCTCTTGGACAGGAACAATATAAGCCACTAAGCGTTTGTTGCCAAGGTGATCTTCTCGGGTGATGACTGCGTTATCCTGCACTTGTGGGTGTTGATTCAGCACCGCCTCAATTTCTCCAAGTTCAATGCGGAAGCCACGAATTTTCACTTGATGATCTATGCGACCAAGAAACTCGATGTTACCGTCGCTTAGATAACGTGCTTGATCACCAGTTTTATACAGGCGGGCATTTGGTTCATCGCTCAACGGGTTGGGGATGAATTTTTCACTTGTTAAGCTAGGGCGGTTAAGGTAGCCTCGTGCCAAACCAACACCACCAATGTGCAATTCCCCTGGAACGCCAATGGGCATCGGTTGGAAATGGCGATCAAGAATGTAAATTTGTGTGTTGGCGATGGGACGACCAATGGGCACTTTTGTCAGATAGCTGTTTTGCAAGCATTGCCAGAAGGTGACATCAATAGCAGCTTCCGTCGGACCGTAGAGATTGTGTAATTCACACCCTAAACGAGCAAAAAAGCGTTGTTGCAGTTCAAATGATAACGCTTCTCCACTACAGAACACTCTTTGCAAGCCACTGCAACTGTCCAGTCCTTGTTCTTGCAAGAAAACCTGAAGCATTGATGGCACGAAATGAACTGTGGTAATTTTCTCACAGGCCATCAGCTTCACTAAATAAGCACTATCTTGATGTCCACCTGGTTGCGCCACAACTAAGCTCGCTCCACTCAACAATGGCCAGAATAACTCCCAAACAGAGACATCGAAACTCAAAGGAGTCTTCTGTAAAACCCGATCTGCTGCGGTTAATCGGTAGATATCCTGCATCCAAAGCAAGCGATTGCTAACTCCACGGTGGGTGTTCATCGCTCCTTTTGGTTTTCCGGTGGAGCCTGAGGTGTAAATCATATAAGCCAGATGATCGACTTGCACACCACTGATGAGATTGTCCTCACTCTCAACAGAAAGTGTTTCCCATTGTTGATCCAAGCAGAAAACTACGCATGTCCCATTTTCAGGCAAACCACTCACCCATTTGTCTTGAGTTAACATCACTGACACTTGGGAATCATTCAGCATATAAGCCAAGCGCTCTTTGGGTAATTGCGGGTCTAACGGCACGTAAGCCCCACCTGCCTTGAGAATCCCAAGCAGTCCTAAAACCATCTCTAGGGAGCGCTCAACACAAACACCTACCAACACCTCTGGTCCTACTCCCAGGGCTTGCAGATGGTGCGCCAGTTGATTGGCGCGGGAGTTCAGATCCCCATAAGTCAGTTGTTGGTTTTCAAACACCACCGCGACTGTATCGGGAGTGCGTTCCACCTGCGACTCAAACAACTGATGGATACACTTATCTTGGGGATAATTGGTCTGGGTCTTATTCCACTCCACCAACTGATGCTGCTCAGATGCCGTCAACAGGGGTAATTTAGAAACTGGCTGCTCTGGATTAGCGACAATCTCTTCCAGCAACGTTTGTAAATGTCCCACCATCCGGTCTATAGTACTCGCATCAAACAAGTCAGTGCTGTACTCAAGCGATGCGGCTATTCCAGACTCCACTTCAGCCATCGTCAGTGTCAAATCAAACTGAGCTATCCGTTGTTCCAGTCCCAAAGACTCCAGTTCCAGATCCCCCAGATTCATCCGTGCTCCCGTTTCGCCCAAAGCAAACGCTGTCAAGCCTTCCTCATGCAGCAAGTGCGCTTTCTGCAAGACGAACATAACTTGGAACAATGGAGATATACTGAGATCCCTTGTTGGTTGTAATCGCTCAACCAAAAGGGCAAAGGGGTAGTCTTGGTGTTTAAAAGCATCTAGTACAGAAGAGCGTACTTGATTGAGAAAGGCTTTGAAACTGGGATTACCAGAAAAATTTGCACGGCATACTACAGGGTTAACAAAATAACCTACTAATCCTGACAACTCAGTCCGACTCCTACCAGCCGTAGGCGAACCTACCAATAGGTCTTCTTGACCCGTATAGCGATAAAGCAGTACCTGAAAAGCAGCAAGCAAAGTCATGTAAAGAGTAGCACCGTGAGCGCGGCTTAGTGCTTTGAGCTTCTCAGTCAATTCTGCATTTAACTTGAAGGGCTGGGAAGCACCTCGATAGGTTTGAACTGGAGGTCGAGGTCGGTCAGTAGGGAGATTCAGCGCTGGTAACTCCCCTGCCAGCTGCTTCTGCCAATAAGCCCAGAGTCGCTCTCCTTCCGCGTTTGCCAGCATTTCTGCTGAAGCGCGAGCATAGTCGGTATATTGTATTACCAAGGGAGCAAGCGCTACTGTTGTGCCGTCTTTTTCTGCCTGATAAAGTCTTCCCATCTCCTGTAGGAGTACTGACAAAGACCAGAAGTCAGCGACAATGTGATGTACAACTAGCAGCAAGATATATTCATTTGCTGAACGAGTGAATAAACTGACCCGCAGTAAAGGACCTTGCTCCAGATTAAAGGGTCGGTAAGCATCTTCAACAAGGCGATTATTTAGGAATGCGTCGCTCCAAGCCGATGCGTCCTCCTTGTAGAAGTATACCTCCCGGAACTCATGAACCCATTGTCTAGGTTCACCATCAGGGGCAATGAAAGTCGTCCTGAGGGCAGGATGACGATCTACCAGTTTCTGAAACGTGCGTTGCAGAGCAGGAATATCCAAATCTGCTCTCAGGCGTACAGCCGCTGCAATATTGTAAGCTGGGCTTTCTGGTGCTAACTGGTGCAGAAACCACAGAGACCTTTGACCATAGGAGAGGGGATATTCAGCATCAGCTTCCTGAATTGGAACAAGATGCATTTCTGAGGTAGAGGGAATTGCTGTCAACTGATTGAATACCTCGATCGCCATCTGGGCAATGCTAGAACCCTCAAGGAAACTGGTCATGGGCAAAATAGCACCCAAGCTAGTTTCGATCTCGTTCTTGAGCTCCACAGCCATCAAAGAATCGAGACCTAGGGTACTGAGAGGCTGCTGTTGGTCTAATTGAGAAGGTGGCACTTTGAGTACCCGAGCCACTCGCTCTTGAACATAAGACAAAAGCCACCGCTTTTGGTCTTCTGGTTCCATTGCCAGAAGAGTTTCGCGGATCAGTTCATCTGTATTATCTATGACATAAGAGTCTTCTAAGATGCTACTACCTACAACATCCAGACTTTCATTTAAAAAACCAACTCGGCAAGCGTGGCGCTGAATCTTACCATTAGAAGTCTTCGGGATACTTGCAGTCTTGAGCAATAAAACACCATAGGCTTGTATCTCGTGCTGCTCTGATATCGCAGAGCGGATAGCCCTAACTACCTCATCCACATCTAGCTGACGCAGGTAACTTCGCTCTACTTCACAAGCAATAACCAATCTTTCCTCGCCATTGACTTCAACCCCAAACGCTGCGCTACAAGCTAAGCGCAGCGCTGGATGACTCTTCTCAAGTGTCAGTTCAATATCTTGAGGATAATGGTTGCGCCCGCGAATAATAATCATATCCTTCAGGCGACCTGTGACAAACAATTCCCCATTGTGGAAAAATCCCAAATCTCCAGTTCGCAAAAACGGACCTGACGCTCCTGGCGTGCTTGCGCTAGTCTCTGCAATGAAAGCATTGAAAGTTTGTTCTGTGACTTCCGGTCGATTCCAATAGCCCTGAGCTACACTCGAACCTGACACCCAAATTTCTCCCACTTTGTCAGATAAACATTGGGTCTTGGATTCGGGGTCAACAATCGCGATTTTGTCAAAGAATGTTAAACCACAACCCACAATTGTCCGCGAATCAACTTGGTCTAAAGTAGATAAAAGCACCCGGTTTTCTTCAAGGGCTGCTCCCTCAAGCTGGTACAGAACGGGGGGCGCAGTTTTTAAACCCCCGGAAACAAATAAAGTCGTCTCAGCCATCCCGTAGCAGGGATAAAATGCTTCCCAACGGAAACCACAATCAGCGAACTTGCGAGCAAATCGTTGTAATGTTTCCGCACGGATAGGTTCAGAACCGTTGAAAGCAACTTCCCAACTTCTCAAGTCAAGACTAGAGATTTGTTCGGGAGTAATCTTGCTCACACACAGGTCATAAGCAAAATTGGGTCCGCCACTGGTAGTCGCCTTGTAGCGGGAAATAGCTTGCAGCCAACGAACAGGTTGCTGAAGAAAAGCTACAGGTGACATCAGAAAGCTCGGTATTCCCAAATACAAGGGCTGTAAGACATTTCCAATAAGCCCCATATCATGGAATAATGGCAACCAGCCGACAAAGATAGTTTTCTCTGTATGCCCGAAAGCCATCTTAATCAGTCGTTCGTTGTGTAATATATTACCATGACTGACCATGACACCCTTCGGCTTTCCCGTAGAACCGGAAGTATACTGAAGAAAAGCCAAAGTTTCCCTGCTTAATGTCGGTTCCCGCCAGTGACTACCCAAGTCGCTGTCTATTTTATCAGTTGCTAGCCAGCGCAACCCAGCCAATTCTGGATTCAACGCCAATCGACTCTCCAGGTTTGCCAACTCTGATGTCGTGGTGAGCGCAAAAGTCGCCTGGGCATCTGCTACAATTGCCTCTAATCTAGATGAATTCTGATTCCGCCGAGGCGGATAAGCGGGAACAGCCACAATCCCGGCATACAAACACCCGAAAAAAGCGCTAATAAACTCTAGACTTGGTGGATACAGCAGTAAAGCGCGATCGCCACTAGTCCCGATAGACTGAAGAGAAGCTGCGATCGCCCGTGCTTGTTGGTCTAATTCTCCATAAGTGAGCCTGCTTGATTCAGTTTCTCCATCTTGCAGAAAAGTATAAGCAATTTGGTCAGGCTGGTATTGCCCTCGGTAGCGCAGAAGTTCAACTAAAGTTGAAAGGTTATATATGGTATTTGGTAAGTCATTTAAATAAGCAGTCATTGGTTGTTCCCTTAGCAATCAAAACCAGACGCAGTCAATCATCTCTACATAAGGAACGTTGCTGGCGACAACCAGCAACTTTTCCATCAAAACCGTGCTAGGATTTCTCCATCTTCTGACGAAGACTCAGCGGTCTCATGTCAGTCCACACTTGCTTAACGTATTCCAGACATTCCTCTTTCACACCAGTTTTGCCACCGTCACGCCAGCCGAGTGGGTTATCTCGGTCAGATGGCCAAATAGAATACTGTTCTTCGTGATTCACTACAACTTTATAAATTGTCGTATCTTCTTTGTCATCTCTATTCATTGTTGCCTCCAATTCCTTCACTCATTCTGATTTGCATAATGTAGCGATTAGCATTTGTCTGTTTCTTGAGTAACAGCCACATCTTACTCCTCTAGAGGTTCCAGATGTCCCTTGCCTAAGAGCGTTTCTATCTCAATATCTGCAACACATTGAACTTTTACGTAATTAAGTGTCAAGTTGCCAACTAAATGAACCTGACCAGTTTGGCGATCAAAGTCAGCTTCTTTAAAATTAGATGCTGTTGGATCGAGTCTGACACCTAAATCAGTACCGCCTTTAGTATCTGTGAATTTGATATGAATATATCCACGGTCAATACACTCTTTTAAAACTGTAACCGTTTTCTCTGGTCTAAGGCTTACTTCAACAGGGTGTTCTCCCTTTGATAATCGTTGGACAAGTTCGTTCATAGTTTTCTTTCCTTATTTTTTGGTTTTAATACAACGTTCCGTTTGTTTGCTAACGCTTTGGTAGCTTGCTTCTAGGGTCTTTCTTTGAGGATGAATATGGTCATCTTGGTATTTTAGTTTACGTGCTTTGTCTTGAATAGAAGTTAAGCGATCAGCGATCATCGCTTTCTTCTATATTCTTAGTAGGTTTAAGCAATATCCACTTATGCACTCCAGTGCGTACAAATAAGAAAGGTGCTTTTGCCTCGCTCACCGACGACCAGGCAAAAGGATGAGTGTGGTGGTACGCTAATGTACTTTTAACTTGCATATTTAGGGCGGGCAATACGTCCCACCCCACAAAACTTTAGTCTATGCTCAATATGCAAATTAAAAGTTTGACAGCTTATGCCGCATGGTTAAACATCAATGTTGACAACGTCGTCAATATTGCCAACGGTATCGTTCTCATGACAAGTTTCTTTTTCCTATCAACTTAGGTTTAGACCACAGTTTAAGTATTCAGTTTAGTTTGCCTGCTTTTCGGTAAAATAAGTTTTGTTTTACTTTCCTCTTAAATATAGAAGGTGCGCTTAGACGGCGATAGTACCCTTAGAGGTAGTATTTTATAGCGGCTTGTTCGCTCAAGCTTATCCAAGTGCAACGCCACGTTTGCGCCTCAAATTTTGTGATATAATCACCAAAAACTGAGCATCTTAAAAGACTTTACTTTATTAATTCTTGATAATTTCGTATCGGCTCAATAAATTGGGGTAGCAGAGAAAAACAAAAAGGTGAGAGAG
>CAZZYE010000004.1:0-40305 GCA_964658145.1 uncultured Stigonema sp. | reverse complement strand
ACTCCTGATCTATATACTAGTAATAAGAATAAACTTCTCTAACAGATAAGCTTATGACCGATCTTTACGGAGGAACTGACCCTAGAGACATTCCAACCTACTCCATTGGTGATGCTGCCCGTTACCTACGCATCCCATCGGGCACGATTCGATCCTGGACAGTTGGGCGGCGCTACCCAATCGCAAACGGCTCCAGCTTCTTCAAACCACTCATCGCCATCAGTGATCGCACGCCGCGACTCCTCTCATTCACCAACCTCATCGAAATCCACGTTCTCCGGGCAATTCGCCAACGCCACAAAATTCAACTCGACCTAGTGCGAGTTGCCCTCGACTTCATTGACGAGCAGCTTCAAGTCTCCCACTCCCTGGCACGCAAACGCTTCCGTACCGATGGCGTTGACCTCTTCATAGATCGATACGGTTCGCTCATTAATGCCTCTAGAAGCGGACAAGTAGAACTAAAAGACGCTCTCAACGCCCATTTGGAGCGGATTGAACCAGACGACACGGGACTTGCAATTAAGCTTTATCCATTTACTCGCTCCCATGAAGAAGATAACCCTCGCATCGTTGTCATCGATCCCCGAATTGCCTTTGGTCGCCTCGTTATCGCTGGGACAGGAATTGCCACCCAAGTCTTGGCAGAACGCTACCATGCAGGCGACTCAATTGACGAACTTGCTGACGATTACGATTGCGATCGCCTCAAGATTGAAGAAGCCATCCGTTGCGAACTGCCTGCCGTCGCATGAGCCAACCTCAATCGATCATCTTTTTCATAGATCGATGTCTGGGTAGCAAACGTATTGTAGAAAAACTTCGCTCTGCTGGCATTACCATCGAAATCCATGACGACCACTTTGATAAAGGCGCTCAAGATGTAGACTGGCTACCAGAGGTCGGCAGGAGAGGTTGGGTTGTTCTGACCAAAGATGCCAACATCGGCAAACGCACCTTAGAAAGAAATGCCGTGACCCGCGCTGGAATCAAAATGTTTGCGCTCGCTTCTCAAAACCTGTCGGGAAAAGATATGGTCGCAATCTTCGTAGGCGCGATTGTGCCCATGCAAGAATTTGTTCGCAAACATCCCGCTCCATTCATCGCTAAAATATACCGTGATGGACGCATCGATTTGTGGAAAGATAGTCAGATGTTACTAGAAGACTTAAAGAATTTTCCTTAGAATATAGCAATACTGTACCCTGACTGACAAATGTGAAGTGAATTGTGCTACCGTAATTTTTTGTAATTCATTCCAACCAGCACAGGAAATTGACAGTTCTTGTGTGTCATGAAGGCAATAATGAAGAATAGTAACTGCCCTCGAAACCCAAATTTATTCCGTCAGCTTGTGAAAGTTTGGGATTTACTAATTGTCATCGCTGCGTGCTATTTTTCTTGGGCTGGATACCATCCTGCTGGAATTACTTCAAAATTCCATACATTTTTGAAAACGTACATGCGCTTTATTATCTCTGAAGGAGAAAGCGCTCCCTGGTTGCCTTCTTTCCAATCTTTTCTGTCAACCGTTCCCATTACCAAATAGTTATTTCCGATTATTTGGGGATTCGATTGACTCGTGACAACAGCTATAAATGATTCTATTTCCTGCTTTTTGGTAATTATCAGGTCACAGCTTGGACAATATTTACAGTGTTTATTTAGTATAAAAAGCTGTTGTGGCTCGATGTGAATTACCAAGGTAAATTTGCGAATTTTCGTTTTTGTCTCACATTTAGGACATTTGGTAAACGCACAATCTGAGTAGGGGTTTAGAAAAAAATTATGACGTTTTTTGAGATTATCCCCCTTAACTTTATTTGAATTATTCTTAGGCATTTGACTAATTTTTATCTCACTCTAAATAAGAATGTAAGTAAAACTATTAATGAAAACGTTTATATCCATTATTTTAATCTTAAGTAGAAAAATCTAGTCCTGATGATAGAAAAATAAATACAAACGAGCAATAATGAAACACCTTAAGGGTAAGGAAGAATCCCGCGCTTTAAGCGTTGCTTGAGCACGGGAGTGTGTCATTTAAACAGTCTTCGCAGTTTCCACCCTAATTCATCAAGGGTGGGTAGTTCATTTTTTGATTTGAATAGTAGTGCCTGGTTCAATCCCTAGTTGTTTTGCGGCTCCTGTATTAAGCTCAAGGACGCGGTTAACTGGGGCAGTGGAGTAGTAGAGAGGGCAAGGTTCTTTATGGCAAGGAGGAGTATTGGTGGCAACTCTGTTGACAGAACCGTCTGGCTGGATAAAAATAATATCTAGGGGGATTTTGACATCCTGCATCCAAAACCGAACCTTTTGGGGCTTCCCTATCTCAAACAGCATCCCTCTGTTCTGTGGCAATGATGAACGGAATTTAAGTCCATATTTCAACTCTTGTGGACTCGAGGCTACTTCCAGTTCAACTTTCTTGTCTCCCACTACTGCGATCGCGCTCACGGGTAGTTTTTGGGGAGAGCGTGCTGCTAAAGCTAGCAAAGTCAGCAGTATCGACCCTATTGCTAAACTGAAACCTGCTATTGGACCAATTATGTTCAAGTATTTCAGTAGAACTTGGGGGGTATTAAGGGAATTTTTCCCTAATGGTAGAGTTGTTGCTTGGGGTGTATGCGGTGCGTTGCTCATTTTTTATTCTCCAAATATATCAACGTTGCCAATAGCGTACTGAGAGGAGTCATTAGGAGACGAAGGTAAGCCCTGAAGGTCAGCTTTGTTCCTCATACTTTCCACCTTGTCTGCTTCCCTAATCGCCAATGGATTGATTTGCCGACGTTCTTCCAAAAGAGTGGCAATAGGTATGGACAGTGGTGGCAGTTCCCCATCTGTTGGTATAGGTATGTCTTCTGGAAACATTTGGCAGAAGGTGGTTGCTGCTGCTCTCTCCATAATGGTCTGTATCTCCGCCCCTACACAGCGGTTGGTTTCTTTGAGCAACCGCCGCCACTCCGACTCCGTATATGGGTCGCCCAAATGGAATCTTTCGTCAAATCTGCCACCGTGCAGTTTAAAAATCGTGTGCCTCTCTCCATAGTTGGGCAGGTCTACTTTATAGATGTAGTCAAATCTTCCTGCCCGAGTAAGTTCTGGTGGCAACCATTCCATGCGGTTGACACTGGCAATCACGATCGCATCGCTGGTGCGCTCCTGCATCCAGGTCAGCAACTGTCCTGCAAGCCTTCTGGCACTTGCGTCATCTCCTGCAAATCCTTTATCAAAATCATCAAAATAAATGACAACTTCGTTGAGACGGTCTGCTAATTTCAGTAGTTTTTTCAGTCTTTTTTCTGCTTCGTTGCCATAGCTTCTAAAGTTGCCCCAATCTACTAAGATGAGGGGAACGCCCAGGATTTGGGAGCATACTTTAGCAGAATGTGATTTGCCAGTGCCTGGGGGACCCACCAGCATTATGCCTTTGGGAACTCTTAGTTTGTAGGCTTTGGCAAGGGGACTGAAAAGTCTTTTGAATTTCTTAAAAGCGAGTTGCATCAACTCTAATCCCCCTAAAGGAACTAATGGGGGTGGAATAAACTCGATTTCGTAGAGTTTGTTGAGTAGATTTATTTTGTATTGCAAGAGCTTTTTAGCTATTTCTTCTGGACTGTCATCATGATGGGGGTTAATAGATTTTAGCCCTTTAAGAAAGTCTGAAATGTATAACCCAATGCCACTACGGGCAATACATAGTCGGTCCATCTCACTAAATGTTAGTGGCATTCGTCCCTCTGCCTCCTCATTTAAAGCTATTAGAATTTCTGAAGTATCAGGGAGTTCTTGAGTGATCTGGGGTATTTGGCAGAGCATTTCTGGGTGTAGGTCAGCCTGTGGTCCCAACAAAATAGCGCACTTAATTCTACTTTCAGCACATTTGGTAAGGGAGAGATTGAGCAAATTGGATTTTACCCACTCAGACAGTAGAAAGAACTGGGTTTCTTGGGGCACATTTGCACTAATCCAAGGGTACAGGTTCTCTATGATTAGCACCCCATTACCTTGGTAGTTTTCCCAAAACTTCAATACTTTAAAATAGTCTTTTGAGTCTTGTACTGGTGGTGGGGTGTATTCCTCCTTGTCTCTAAGATTTATCTGCCCACTATCGGAATACTCAACTTGTTTAATGGTTGACTGCCCCAAATTCCAAAGCAAACATTTAGTTTTTATTTCGGCACAGCATTGGAAAATATATCGCAGAATCCTATATCTTTCCTGTAGGGGAGATTCGCAGATTATTACCGGCTCTCCTGACTTGACTAGTTTAGGCAGTTTGTCAAAGAAATCTGATGACATTTTATATGCGTTACTTTTAACAAAAATCTTAATTCTGCTTTGATTAACGGGCTAGTATTGAACTACGTAAAACTTTATATCATTTGATAGAGGTGATTTTTAAAGAAGAAATAGATTATGCTGTAGTTTTGCTTGGGGAATGGGTGTTTTTAGGATGGTAGTGTTGTTCTTCAATCACAGCATGGCTAAGCCAACTCCTGTCTATCCCATTCTCTTCATCCCCTCCTTCCCTAATCCCAAAAACCTCTTTCCTCGTATCAAACGCTCTGGAAGTGGCACTGCTCCTGTGGGCGCTTCTGAGGAACGGTTTGGAGAAGTGCTAAGGCATTATTTTGGTGATTGGGTGCTTTTGCAGCAGGAGATGCTGCCTGATGGTCACGAGCGTCCTTACACCGCTGATTTTTTGATTGTGGAACCGACTACCGGGCTACATCTGGACATTGAGGTGGATGAAAGCCACTGTTTTTCTACAGGAGAACCCACCCATTTTATTGGGGATGATGATTATAGAAACAAGTGTTTTGTGGATGCAGGGTGGGTAGTCATTCGTTTTGCAGAGGAGCAAGTAGTGAGTCAGCCTGCGAGGTGCTGTCGGTTTATTGCAAATGTGTTAGCTAAAGTTACTGGTAATACTGAAATGAACAAGCAGTTTGCGGATGTTCTTCCTGTCACTCCCATGAAGCAGTGGTCAAGACCACAGGCTGCCTCTTTAAAGAAAAAGAAGTATCGTCAAAGGTATTTGTATACTACATGATAATAAAACTCGATATTTTGATAACAGTTTTTTTGGGATCTCCTGGCGTTCAACAACACCAGGAAATCTATTTATGCACTCAGCTTTTGTTGCAGTACTGCTACCATCTCAGCTTTACGCAAATGCCGCTTTTTACCTGTTTTAATATCCGTCACTGCATCTCTCCATTTAATTCCCAATTGACTACATTCTTTACGTAACTGATCTAGAGTCATCTTGGGAAAATTAAGTTGTGGTTTACTATAATTTATTGGCTTTATAAAATTTCTAAATTCAGCTAAATCAATAGGCTTATCCTCATTTACTAGTGGTAGCAATATTGGTTTTTGGTCAATCTCTTTGTATGTAGTCTTGTTGGGAGATACTGCTGGATGCTCCACCACCAATGCTGTATTACTCCATGATTCCAATTGCAACTGACGTGATTCTGATACTTGTAAAGCTTTCAAAGGAGACATAAGCTTAGTGATTTCGCAGTAAGCAATGAGCAAGGTAAAGCAGGTAGTTATTGCATGAAATGCAGCAGTCAAAATTCCTTGTGCGTTCATTTTAAAAACTCCTAATTCTTTGTGAATGGCTTATTTGTAGCGATTGCCAGCCTCAAGTCTTTACAAGCGTAAGCTTGCTGTTATCAGCATCATATTTTCAATAAATTAAACAATAATATATAAGTAATTCAAGTTATTTACTATGAAATTTTATTGATATAAACTTTGATTAATATCGTATAATCATCAAGTCCTTTATTATGCGGCAGGGACAATCTTGGTGTGGGGACAGGTAAAGGTGAATAAGCCAAGTTGCATCAAGGCTTCTTGGCTTTTACGGTGGTCAAATGGCGAGCTTATTTCTTCTTAGAAGAATGCTTGAATCTGACGTGCTTACCAACTTCAATCTCTGCAATTCTGCTCACATCATGTCCCTGTTTATGCGCTTCTAGAATTTGTTTGGTGAGTGGACGATATTCCACGCGTACCTCCCGAAACTCTTCTGGAAATTCTGGGTTATTAGGTCCAACCTTCAGTACAACTTTGGGAGGATTGTTTTGAAAAGCAATTTCTCTCTCCACACCAGGGTTGCGGTCTTGGAGAACGCGATGTTTATTGAGAAACAGCAAATATGATTTGAGGGATTCAAGCTGCTTCTGTTTGCGATTGATGACTGCTGTGTGCAATTCAGTGACTGCCTCAAGGCGGCTTTGCCATACCTCTACGTCCAGTTTGAGTTGGTCAGCAACATAGGCGATCGCATCGATTTTGCGTTCCTGAACACCTTGCACCTCAAACAGTTGTTGGAGGATTTGTTCGACATCGCCTTCTTCTGTATCTAACTGTTCTAGCTGTTCCCAGAGTCGGGCGGCTTCTAGAGAAAGTTCTTGAAGGGTGAGGTAATTGATGTTTTGTTCGATATTTGTTGTCATATTTTTCATGTACAAAGATTTAGTTGCCTGCCTGAGATTTGGCAGGCATTTATTTAGTAGGCGCTGTATGCCATATGGAGGTAGTAAGAACGCTCTAAGGCATCCTGAGCAAGCAGTTCCAATTCTGAGTCTTCAGCAGAATTATGCTGCATAGTGCGATCGCTTGGATTATGTGTTGTGTTTTGAATTTGTGGATTTATTGTGGGTGTTGTGGTTGGATTGGGGGAGATTGGTTTCATAGATTTTGCGTTTTAGTTACTCTCTCCTCAATGGGCGCGTAGCGCATTTTTTCTAAAAAATATCAATTTATTTTCATTAAAATTAATACAGCAATCACAGATAGCTTGTGAACAAAGTAAGGATTACGGAAAATAATGTATAAAAAAATTACAGTTATTTTGGGGCTGCCATACTGTGCAAGCTGATTGGGCAGTTGGCATAATAGTAACTTCATGACCGCTTTCATCCACAGCTAGGACAACAAAAATAATTTCTTGGAGGAATAAATTTGGATTGGTCCAGCTTCAATCTTCATGGCCATGCTCCTGAGCGTGCGTTTGAAGCCCTAACTGGATGCCTATGCCAGGAAGTCACCCCCCTGACTTGGCTACAAAACCGTGCTTGAATCTTAAGGTACACGGCTCCTCAATGACTTGGGGAAGTGTCAAACACACCTTTATCGGGACATCCATCTCCTACGCCTGGGAAATGCCGTAAGTTTGGTGGCATTTTTTCACCCTTGGCGAGGCATAACTCGCCAAAACATTTGGAGCATCGCGGCAATTCGTCAATATACGTATCGAAAGAGCGCGATTGCCGCTGCCAATAAAAGTCCTGTACGAAGGCTAATTGCTTTAACTGGCATAATTTCAATCAGATACTTCCAGAATGCCAGTTGTTAAACTTTGTCGTGGTCTTGTTTGATATCTTATTGTAGTTCTTTGGGAGAGTAGGTGTTTTTTCCCAAGTTTATTTGATTACTACCAGTACTGTACTGGTAGTAATTGATTTTTTATAATGCTGATGAATGACCAGCTTCAATTAGCTTGGCAAGAGTATTTTGGTCGAAGACTTTGATACTTGATACTAGCTGTTGCCATTGTTGCCATTTTTCGTGTGAGTAAGCGTGGTTGGGGTCGAAGTTGCAGACTCTGCAGAATTTATAGAAATCTGCGTTCCAATGAAAGGTACAGATGCCTTCTAGAAAATATTTAACTTCTTGTTCCATAAAGATGATGACAACATTTTTTTCGATAGTTTGTGCGTTAGTTGTTGTGGTGATATGTAATTATTTTGTTGGATGAAAATTACTCAAGTCTTTTAGAGGATGTTTTAAAAGTGGGGGGGTATTGTAAGAAAGCTCACTTGGCTTATGCTGAAATATTGTAGATACCAGCACAATGTATCGCGGATGACGCGCAGCATATCCTAATGATTTAACCTGGGAACAGTGGGAATTAATTGCCGACCTGTTTCCAGAAGCGAAACCCGGTGGTCGTCCTCGTACCACGGCAATATACGCTCTCGGTAAATGCCATTTTCTACTGCTGTGTCAAGGATGTACGAGGCTCGCATTACCCGGAGATTTTCCAGTTTGGTCACGTCGTCGTATGGCTATTTCCGCACGGGAGCGCTCTCGATGGTACATGGCTCAGCTGATATCTTGCACCACCGCTCTTATACCGGGTAAGAGTGCGAATCTGTAAAGCTGAAACCCTTAATTTATTGTTTATAAACCCGGTTTCTCGAACCAAGTTGAGAATGGTGCAAGATCTCAGTCAGGGTACATGACAAACTTTACCAGTGGGTGAGGGTTGCCGCTCTGCGTGAACCAAACTTGGTCTTTTTCACTACCAAAGTTTTTCAGAATAGTAATTTCTGACTCCAACGCCTCGATTGACGTAAGGTGATTGTTGATAACACCTACGCTCATGCCATCGCTCATGTGGATAGCGATTTCTTCAAACTCTGGCTGGCTACCGTTTTCTTGGTAGAAGGACTGTTTCTTGAGTTTAACAGTCGGATCGTAAGCGTTCTCAGGCAGGTTACGCTCAAGAGCCTCTGCTGTGAGGTTGGGATACTTGCAAGCTTGCTCGAACCCGATGCAGTCACCATCGTAATCGCGGGCTTGGCGTTCCTGTTCGGACTCTTGGGGAAGAATTTCTAGTTCGTATCCAGCAGACTGAAGTTCTGTAATATACTCATTAAACTTGTTGGTAAACTCGATTTTGTCCCTAGTTTCGAGCTTACCGATATTTTGGTCTAAGTAATTTTCAATACCTTTTAGTTGAAGACTTTTCCCTTGGGCTTCTGTCAGGATGGACTTAACTTGCGAGTTTAAGCGATTGTAAATGCGATCGCTTGTTTCATCTGAGACAGCGATCGCACCCGCGAGGGGTTTCCCATCTGGTCCAAGTATGTCATCAACGACTTTGTTGGTTGAGACGCACAAACCATTTGAGTTGAGGAAGGGGGAGCGAAAGTTGAGGACTTGTTCTCCATCTTGGTAATGAGGGATGGAAATTTCGCCGTTCTGTAGGTCAATGGATGGAATGACCATTGCCCGCTCAAACGTGAGTGTTTTCCCAATGGCGATTTCTTTCCACTCGTTTTGGACGAACCGGGCGAGTTCCCGCTGTACCTTCTCAGTTTCGAGCAGCTGTCCTTCCCCTTGTAGGTCAGCTTTGATGAGTTTGTAAATAAATGAGTCAGTGGCGATCTGATCGCGCAGTGTTTCTAACTCTTGTGCTACTGTTGGGTCAACTGCGGTTTCTTCTTCAAGCGTGGTTGCTTGTTCTTCTAAAAATGCTTTCCGTTTTTCGTACTTTTCGCAATAAAGTTGGGCAAGTTGTCGGGGATCGTCCTGTACTTCCTTAAGCTTTTTAGCTTCGAGTTCTAGTTGTTCGGTAAAATCCTTCACTCCATTGGGGAATGAAGCAAGTAACTGTGAGATAGCTGTCTTACCAAGTTCAGACTGCGACTTTTCCCCTAACCAGATATTTTGCCTGTATAGTCCTGGTTGAATTTGTGGCTTGTTTGGGCCATTAGGGTTGTCTTTATCGGTTCCCTTGAATGCAGATAAGGGAAGAATTAGGTCAACCTTAGTTTGATTACTGGGGTCTTGATAGTTAAGGATTTGGTCGAGGTTTGCTTTCTCGCAGTGTACCTTTGCCGAAGCGGTACTTTGTGTCATCCCCGTCCTGGTCAGTCCAGCCGAAGCGGTGCTGGATGACGCGATACTTATTGCCTTCTTGATGGTTGGTTAATTCGTGATATAACTCTGTAGAGATTTGTCCGTAGCAATCGCCTGTTAGTCGATATGCCTGGTCATTGTTAATGATGCCGCCATTTTCACCATTACTGTCATCAACAATTAAGATGTTTAACTCTCGGTTGATGGCATTTTCGCATGACCCAAGGAAGATAGATCCGTAAGCGCCTCTATCTTTATTGTCTGGACATAATTGTCTAATTGTGTCTAGACATTCTTCTGGTCCATATAACAACCGAGTTTTTGATGATAGTAATAGCTTATGCCCATCAGGGTGATTTTTTAGTTGCGAAGCTTTAGACTTTCCGTCCATATGACCAAACGAAAAGTTTACTCCAGTCAAGAAATGTTCTATTAGGGTATTATTAAGTTCTTCTTTTAAAAGTGAATTTGGATTGTTAGTATTACCATCAGTATGAATCCATTGATTTAACCTAGTATCAAAATGTTTAGCTTGAATTGTCATATAAACAATTAAACTTATAAAGTTAAGATGAATTTTTGACTTTTTGGCACTAAAATACCCTAGAGTTTGATTTTACTTCCTCTATCTTGGTAATCTATTCAACAATTTTATAATTTATCTCTGCAAAATATTTGTCTTTTATAATACTCTTGTATTTATATTTTTACTTAAACAAGTGCCTGATAAGACTGACTTTAGGGATATAAACGTTAAAGTATGATAAAAAATATACAAGCTATTTAGCGAGTTTCTACTTAGCACTAAATCAGTGGTAATTTTCGTGGCGTTGCATAATAAAGGGATGAATTCAGGTTAAGTACTATGCAATGTTTATACTGTAATTTTACTGGAGTAAGGAAGAATGGTAAACGACGAGGTAAGCAAAATTACATTTGTGTAAATTGCGATCGCCAATTCATCGATGTCTATAATATGCCAAAAGGATATTCTGATGAAGTTAAACAAGAATGTTTAAAGTTGTACGTTAACGGTATGGGATTTCGAGCAATCGAGCGTTCTACAGGAGTTCATCATACAACAATCATTTATTGGGTTAAACAAATTGGTCAACAACTTCCAGATGCACCGCAAGAAGATGAAATTCCAGAAGTTGCTGAAGCTGAGTGAACTAGAAACCTTTGTCGGGTCAAAAAAAATAAAATCTGGTTGTGGACAGCGGTAAATCATTTTCGTGAAGGAATTTTGGCTTGGGTACTGGGGGACCATAGTGCAGAAACATTTCAACCACTGTGGGAAATTGTTTGCTGTTGGCAGTGCTATTCCCAAGAACAGATGGATGGAAAGTTTACCCCAGTTTTATTGATTCAGGAGACCATATTGTGAGCAAAACCTATATGACCAGAGTTGAAGGAGAAAATACCCGGTTACGTCATTACTTAGCACGCCTACATCGCAAAACATTATGCTATTCCAAGTCAGTAGATATGCTTAAATACTCAATTCGCTTGTTACTTCACTATTTAAAGTATAGGGAAATACCCCTGTTTAACTGATTCATCCCGCATTTATGCAACGCCATTTTCGTTATGTTTACTATCTTGGTTGTGCTTATAGTTATACTTGTTAAGCAGAAGGGGAATTCTAGACCGTATGGACTAACTTTTTATAATGGCAAGCCTACTTGTCAACCAGTGTGGTGCTGGACTACTGAGCAGAAGTTAATGTTATTGGACTGGCATTCAATGTTATATCAACAGCGACAAGTACGCAGCTATCTACGCGGTTCCAGCCTTCCGTTGCATGCGGATACTGCTTGACTGTGACAGAAAGTTTTTGGCACTAAAGCAAGCTGCCGCTTCCTTTCGCCGGACAAAACTGGACAACCTTTACCCTGGTATGTCGGTTTAACTTCCAGGCAGTGGCGGCTCAAAGTTCTTTTGATTCTAAGACATTTGTGGCTATAATGAAACGCCCAGCACTTCTAGTTTCAAGAGCAATTGCATTTTCGTTTTTTGAGAGAGTTGCTGAGATTTGGTAATACTTATTTTGCTGTTCATCTTTTTCTGCTGGTGTTTTTTCAGTGATTTCAATCTTATCTACTTGATGGTGTTTAAATTGTTTGGATATTTTTGATAATGCTTTCATGGCGTCAGCCGAACACGCAAATTTTTCTTGTGACAAGGTTTTTAACTTAGCTTTGGCACTAGAAAGAGATTTTTCAATAGTTTGTGATAATTTACTTAAGTCTGATTTTCTTCTAAGATGGCTTTGTACTACTAACCATCTTTGCTCTATTCCTGCATAACTGACTTTTTTCTCAATAGATGAATATCCATCTATTTTACTTTGAACAAACTCTGATTCTGGTAAAGTTGTGACTAATATTTTTGCCTCTTTTATAGTTAATGGCACACGAGACAACCACTTAATATTAGACATTAATTTGATATTTTGCTCTGTATATAGCACAATCTGCTACCATCAAGCCATCGACTTTTATTTGATTTTGATATTCTAATTATTATCTACACCAAACAACAACAAAACCCTTTGCTGTAAACGGTTTTGACATTGTTTATGCTTTATACAACGCATGAACACGCTGCTCCTAATTGCGATCTATAACCTGGTTCAATTAGGCTAGCATCTCGACACGATACCTAAGTTGACTGTGAAATTGGGACGCACGCGATCGCAACAAAACGGACAGGCTTTTTACTTAAACGATCAAGTACAACTACACCAAGTAGGTCGTAGCAGCGGCTGTCCGTTTTGTCCAGATTTATTCCACGGCAAGAATACCACTGATCACTAGAGGAGTGAAAAACTTAAGTATCTGGGAGCGACGGCGGGGTTAAACTTGGGTGAGGCAAAACATACCCTGACTACAGCTTGTGTTTTTCAATCGCCTTGGTAAGGTGCGCTACAGCTATACGTTCCAAAACAGAAATTTTGTATGCGCTTGGCTGAAATTAAGATAAGGTAAGTTTTACAGCAAGTGCTTTTTACCAGAAAAAGGGCGATCAAACTATACTTATGTTGCTGATTAAGATCTGATTTGAACGAAAAATAGTTGTGACAGGCATTTGAAAATTTCGAGCGCGTACAAAAAAAAGAGAAGCACGGTGACCCCTATCAAGGCACTTTGCATCAGTCTACTCATAAAAGCTCTCCAAGCTATTTTGACAAAAGTGTTTCCACAGGATATAAATTGAGCATCTCTTGGAACGAAACCCATTTCTCACCGTTTGTGTAAATTTCAATTCCGTCTTTACCCCGTTGACTAGCTAGGGCTACACCGCGTTTTTTAGCTAAGTCATACCATTCATTGAAAGTATCTAACTCAGAAAGTTCCTGATCATTCTCATGGGGTACCCAAGCCTCTTCAATAGCTCGAACAAGAAAGCCTGCCTTATTTTTGACTGGACCTGATGAAGCTATTGCGGCTTTCAAAGATTCTATGGCAGAAATAACCGTCTGTTCTGGCGCTGCCAATATTTTCTTAGTTAAAGTGGCGTTAAGGCGAATTCCAAGAGATGACAAATCAGATTTTATCCGATCACTTATCGAAATCGACTGCCGATTCTCCAAACAAATTACTTTGGGATTATCTAATTGATGTTTTACATTGTGTGCTTGCTGTGCTTGACACTCAGACAGTTGTTCTCTAAGTTTTGAATTTTCTATTTGAAGTGCTTCATTAAGTCGATGCGTGTCTGTGACTTGCATAGCTATACCCTGAATGACTTCAATGTGGTCGCGCAGTCCTCTTATTTCAGCATCTTGTTTCTTGATGCGCTCTTTTAAAGCTGTGATAATTGCTTTTTTGGAATCATCAGTTGCACTCTTATTTTGTGGCAGATCCTTAATGTTCGATTGTTGCTTCCTTAACTGGTTAATGCGTTGTTTGAGCGTATCATGCTTGTAGAGATAAGCAACTGATACACCTGCTGTTTGGGCTACTGTATGAAAGTTAATCTTTTTACCTGATTTGACCATTTGAGAAATGGCGAGATTGGTTTGTTCTAGGGCTTTATTCTTCTTCTGCTCTGCGGCACTTCGTAGACCGTCAGGATTACCTTTACCTGCCATCGGTTGCCTCCAAAGATGAAATAATATTTTTCAGGTTAGTCTTAAGTTGCTCGTTCATCTCCACTTGTCGTTGCCAGCCATTAGCCAAAGCTTTGGAAATAATCTTTTCGGTCTGTTCTAGTTGCTCCTTGTGTTGGTCTAAAAACTCAATGGTGGTGCGGAAGTCTCCACAAGTTAAGCAGGCGTTGGCGTGTGGACATGAACCTTTGACAATTGGACGAGCGCAATAACCATTATTAAGTGCTTGAGCTATTACGTTACGTTTGAACCATTCCAGGTCGTCATTATCTAATTTTGGGTGCTTTGACTCAACAACTTGACCCGCAATGTTAACTACTTTGCCATCAGCCCGAAACTTCTCCATTGAGAGCTTGAGTGTTTCGTCATGAATGTGACAGTAAACAGAAGTCATCGCCGGACTACTATGCCCTAAGAAGCGCTGGATAATATGTTGTGGAACGCCCCTATTAGCCATTGAAGTTCCGACAGTGTGACGAAAAGCATGAGTTCTTCCCAGCGGAAAAATTTTTCCAGAGGCATCTCGTATGTCCATCACTTCAGCAAGTATATGAAGATAACCCCCGAATTCTCGGTCACGTATTGGTTTAGGCTTAGGAGTAAGACTTTGATTCAACAGTAGTTGTAGACAACGTTCTTTATTAACTTCTCCCATATGTCCTTGTCTTGACCATTGACCAAAATAGCTATACCCAGAAAAGGTGCAGAACAGATAAGGAAATCCTGAGCCAAAACTTTCTTTAATATATTGCTGCTGTTTTTGAATCACAGCAACTAATTCACTAGAAATAGGAATAATGTGTTCTTTTTTCATCTTGAATTGGTAATAAGTGAGCCACCAAGTTCCGATAGTATTCTGGTGTAAGCAATCAAACTGAAGATTGACTAACTCGGATACCCGCATCCCACATTCTTGAATCACTAAAAGCATTCGAGCAATAGGCTCAGGTAGCATCTCAAGTTTTTGATTGACTTGTTCTAGGATTTGATTGGGTATGTATCGAGGTACACGTTGAGAGACTTGCGGAAAATCCTCTGGAAATATCAGCGGTTCTTTAGTAACATCTATCCAGTCAAACCTAGCGCAGCATTTCAGAAAGTCTTTTAAGCGGACAATGTAATGAGCCTTGCCATCTGCCGAAGAATGACGCTTATTCAAGTAACTTAAATAGTTCAGAATTACCTCCCGATTAATATCGGCAGGCTGGAGACCGGGAAAATGAGATTCGATAAATTGCGAAAAATCTTTCAAACAATAAAACTTGCCGAGTATGGTATTAGCTGCTTCTCGGCTTAGGCAAAATCTTAACCAGGCTTTCAAAGCTATCCTGAGCCAAAGCTGAGAAATTTTTGAGAAGTTCAACCGCCGGGATTCATGGATATGAGTTTTGGGAAGTAAAGCTTTTAACTCCCAAATATCCTTGTCAAATTCCGACTCACTAGCTGAGGCTTGAGTCATCGAGTATATCTTTTTGGGTGGCATTTACGCTCTCTTGTTTGCGCTGCAAATACTGAACATATTGTTCTTTTAGTTCTTCATCTGTGAGATGGGTATATGTGTTAATCGTAGTTTGAACGCTAGCATGACCCAGCCGTTTCTGGACGTGAGCCATATCCCAACCTTCACTGATAAGGTCTGTAGCATGAGTGTGGCGGAAAAGATGAGGACGTGCATCAATTCCAGTTTTCTTTTTTAATCGACTAAACAAACTTGCTATGGTTGAGTAAGTCATTGGGCTTCCCTGTTTACCCTCCCAGATGTTCACAAATACATAGTCAGAATTAATGTTTTCTGGATACTCGTTAATTAAGTAATCTGAGTAAAGCGTCATTAACTCTCTGGAAACGTGAACTCTCCGCGACTCTCTGGATTTAGTTCTAGCAGCGTTGATATTGTCATCTCTAAAAATGACGTGTATTTCATTTTGACCGCTAGTATGTATGTCTTCATGGTGTAGCCCTAAAACCTCTCCGATTCGCATACCACTTTCATGAAGTAAACAGATAAGAAACTTATCTCTAGTGCGTTTACAAGCTGCAACTAACTGCTTAATTTGTGATTGGGTTAAAGTTAGAGTCAGCCGTTTTGGTTCTCTTAGTTTAAGAAGTCTTGTTCTAACTTCTTTACCTCTACTAAGATGATGCAAAAATGGCTTGTATTTTTTTCCTGGTTGAAACTGGTAACGATGGACATCAATATCTTTCGTTGCACCATTACGCTCCTGAAACTCGTAGAAACTACAAACCGCAGTTAAAATCACATTAATGGTTTTTTCCGTTCGCTTAGCCTCAACAGGTTGGATGGATATAACTTTTGGCTCCGGACAGCGTAACCAATGCATGAAAGACGCAAGGTGTTCTAAAGTGACCTCCAACCAGTCAAGTTGTGTATCCCGCAGAAACTCCCAATACAGCTTTAGATGTCCCGCATAGGCATGAATTGTGTTGGGACTACGTTCAATATTTTCTAAGTAGCGTAGGTATTCACTGATTGGTTGCACTGGTAGATAGTTGTCGTTTAGTACCAACCAAGTCACCCGATCTGTGTCGGGTACGCGAACTTTTTGAACCTTCATGTTGTAAAGTCCTCAGTCGAGTACGGTAAGGGTCAGCATTTTTATTTATGTCTATCAGCCTGACCACTTTAAACTAATCTCAACCCAGTTAACTTCCTACTATCGATTCATCCAAACGGGTGATTTGCTACTGTCAACGACTAGTAATTTGGTTGAAAACTATCTTTGATTATGACGAAATTTCATATTTATTGTTTATGTTGTATAACTTCTACAAACACTGTATTTAACTGTTCAACAAATGTAGATAAATTTCAGATTACTTGTTGTTGTTTACTATGTATAAACAATAATCAAAGCTGTATTTAATAATTAGAATATGAAAATACAGCAAGAATAATTTTGGTCCTGGTGACGAGTCGGCTTAGTTTAACTCCCGCCGCGATCGCGCTTTTCTCCCTCCCCTTTGTGGCGATCGCTGCTTCGTAACGTTCTTCCCGGCTGGAGCGGACTGAAAAGAGATTTCGTCAGGAGCGATCGCTTGACTCAATTTATCCCCTGACACCTACTCCATTGAGGCAATAGCGATCTCGCTACCTGTCATTGGACGGATTGGAGAGATCCGCTAAAATAAATAACTACAGTCATGAGGCGCGAAGCCATGAGCAATCTAGAACTAGAGCAACAACTCCTCAGCCTCGATTTAGAGGAAAGGATTCGCATCCTCCAACTTTTGGCTCAAAGCCTGACAGTGCCAAGAGCATCACAGCCATCCCGCTCCCCTGACGAACTTGATTTAACCCGCGATCGCAGTCCTCAGCATCCCCTACGCGGAATCCCCATTACAATTCCTCCAGATTTTGACGAACCCATGCCTGAATTATGGGATGCAATGGATCAATGATTTTACTCGACACTCACGCTTGGCAATGGTTGCTCCATACTCCAGAAAAGCTTTCCGACCGTGGCCGTACTCTGTTAACCATAGGTGAAAACCAAAACGCTCTCATAGTTTCTGCCATTTCTGCGCGTGGAAATTGCACTCAAGCATAGTGCTGGAAAACTACCACTCCCCCTTACCGTCAATGAATGGTTTGCAATTGCAAAAACTCGACCTGGAATCACCATAGAACCACTTGATCCGCTCTCTTGCAATCGCCAGTACACAATTACCCGGCGACTTTCACAAAGATCTGTACGTTCGCATTATTGTTGCGATCGCCTACCGCCGCAATATAGAACTCATGACCTGCGATCAAAAAATTCTCAACTATCCACACGTCAAAACACTTTGGTAAGTGCGAACACTTTGGTAAGTGCGATCGTTCACCCGTAGTGCGATGCCTGCTCGGGGCGATAGCATGAATGGGCAGTGCCTGCTAGCCGGAGCGCGAGTGCTAGCTGTGCTGTGCTTTCTCTTCAATCCCAGTAAGCGCTAAATATCTTTAACCCAGGCTAAATGTTGTTGAAGTACAGTTTTCTTCACATAACCTGCTTCTTGGCAAGCAGCGGCTAAGGCATCTCTTAGGGCCAACTGATTCACATAATCGTAACTGCTTTTTTAACTCAAGCAGTGCGTCGGACTCGATAATCGTAGAATCAGCTTGGGCTACAAGGTTTGTCGCTGCCTTGAGTTGTGGTGTCGTCGCACCCCTAATTTTAATCTCCCACAAGGATTTGCTTAAGTCGAATGTGAAGCGCGTAGTAAACTTGTGCAGCATAGTCACAAATTCTGGCTGGCGGTAAAGCCAACCCCAACCTCCACACGGCGTCCGCTTACCATGACGTTGATGGGCTTGTGCAATTGTACATTAACTAATTATTTGTCACTGTTAACAGATTGATGTCACTGTTAACAAATTATGTGTCATATCTATGGATGGACTTTCCTAAAGTATGGCACACTTAATATTTCTGAATGGCAACTCCCTAAGTTAGTCAATAGATAAAGATGGATGTCAGGCTCTCCAATAATGAATCTGTTGCTCTATCCTTTCAACCCACCTCAAGCTAGTCCATACGTTGAAACTAAGCGTACCTCCTGTTGAGGTTGGGGTTGGCTTCTTTCAACCCACCTCAAGCTAGTCCATTGACCCCGCTTCGATTTGCCAAAAAATAATTAAGGTGGGTTCCTCCTTGGTCGGAGGTGATTCAGTAGCCACCACTGCGGTAAACCCGCACCTCTATTACTGGGGGCGCACCTGATTCCTATCCATGAAGGATAGCAGCATCAAGGTGGGCAGCTACTAGGGTCAGAAAGCAAGACTGTCTGACAACAGTCAAACTAACCCACATTTATCACAGTACAGAGGCATGTATATGCATGAACTGCGGCGCTGTAGTTGTTATTCTATTTTCAAGGTTCGGATGCATATTTGTGCATTAAGATTTTTTGCGAGATTTGTAAGCAGTAAATGCTAGTTCTTTGGCTTTATCTTGGGGACTTCCTTGGATGGATTGAAAACTTTCCTCGATCGCAATTCCAGCTTTTGCTGCTTGACTTTCTACGTTCTCAATTAATCTGCCATAGCTCCACTGATTCACGCTGCGGCGATACTGTTTGGCATACTTTTTCTGAGCTTCGATAGATTCGGGACATTTTTCCTCTGCTATGAGCTGAATTTCGCTATTCACTTGCTCACGCATATTGTCTAGTTTGGGTAGGACAATACTTGCAGCAAAGTATTTTTGTGCGAGCGCAATAATTTCCTTCGCCAGTAATCTATCAATATACTGCCCTAGATCAGAATCTCCGTATTGATTTGGTGCGGCTTGTGTTTGAGCTATTTGGCGTGCGTGCGACAAGGCTTGTTTTTGTTGTCGCTGTCGGTTGAGCAATTTGTAATTATCGCCCAGCAGTTGTTTGATACTGCGGTAGGTAATAACTTTACTTGAAATCACGTCTACAACTGCGATAGTTGCTGGTTTTTCTAAGCCAAGACTGACACCCACAAGAATGTGAGATTGACCTTCATATAACGGTTTACTGGGACGTGGAAAGGGGTTATTAATTCTGTCCAGTGTGGAATTTTTGCGTTTGATGTGAGCTAGCTGTTTATCATTCAGTTTGCCTTTATCTTTAGTCTTGGTAATATTTTTGGCTAGATCTTCGGCTTTTTCTTCTATAACTAATTTGGTTCCGTCCTCTGTCCACAAGCGAGTGTCAACGGCACAGTAAAGGGTTAAGTGATGAAGGTTCCAAGGTTCGCCTTTGCCTTCTCCTTCTTGCCAGCCAATACGTCCACTACGGAGAGTAAACAGGCTGCTAGAGTGTTGATTACTATTTTTCTTAATTCCCTGGTCTAATAAAAACCTTTTAAACCAATGTAAATGACGAGAATCACAGTAAATTTCAAATGTATGTTCGCTGATGCCGTTAAATTTTACACAGATGCGACCTTTTTGATTTTTAAACCAAGTCATATCCTCGTTAGTTTCATAGCTCAACGGGAAGGGAATAGAGCTTGATTGCCTGATAAGGGCATCTTGCCAAGATTTCGCTTCGGCTTCATTTTGGGGAACATTAGTATTTGCTAGAGATAGAGTTTTTAGCCATTTGGTGTCAGTTAAATCTCTACCTTTGGGAACTTTACCCTCTAGCTGCTCTGTGAGACGTTGAATCTGAATTTCTAATTTACACCGACGTTTGGTAAATTTTTCCGATTTTTCTTCTTTGTTGGTAACTTTACAACCATTTTTGAGCAAGTAGCTTATAGCACAACGAGTCAAGATATCTTCTGTATCGCTGTACGCATCAAATAGAGCTTGGGAAAGACTTTTTTCTCCATCTGAATTTTTAAGCTCTTTAGTCTTCTTTCCTTTTTTCTGCTGGGTTTCAAGGGTTGCAGATTCGGGAGTTAGTTGAGCCAAAATTTCAGTTGCTTTATTGCGGATCAAATCTAAAGTTACGCCACTAGCTTCAATTAATTCCGCATCGCTTTTGAGTATTCCCAACCAACTTATTTTTCCGTCAAGTTGCAACTGTAAACGCTTTTGGATCTTTAACCAAGATTTGTAAATGTAGCTCACAGTGGTAACTGCACTTGTAAAAAACCGTGCTGGTTGTCCAACAAAACGTGAGTCAGTTTTTAAAGGTTCGCACAGTTGCTTAATGGTTCCTGTGGGCATTTTGCCTTTTTGTCGCCAGGTTTCAAAGTCTGGGTGTTGGCGCACTAGCATTAATAACTCGTTTATCAGTGGCGTGTTGAGGGAAGCCATCAGTTCCCATAACTTTTGGCGTGTAGAAGCACTGGCAATTAAACGGCACTGAATCGTGATTTGGCTCATAGGACAGCCAATAAACAAATATGTCTATTAATAACATATTTGTCCAATAAAATGCTTGTGTAGAATCAAAATTATGCAAGATGCATTTTTTACGAGCAAACAAGCGGCTGACATGACAGGTTGTACACTCCGTCAATTGCAGTATTGGCGGGAGAAGGGGGTAGTTGTACCTACTATCAGTGATACGGGGACTGGGCGTAGTGTTTATTATTCTCGCTCGGAGGTTATGGAATTGGCGGTGATGGAATATTGTCTGGGAGTGGGGTTGAGTTTTGAGGTGGCGGCTGCAACCGTTAAACGGCTGAAAGATGGGGGACTGGTTTTTACCAGTGATGAGAAAGTCCTTGAGCGTTTTATGTTGTGGTGGGATGGGAAGAAGGGGAAACTGGAGCTTGTGGAGTTTGATTTGAAGAAGGCGATTCTACTTTTAGAACAAGGTAAAGCTGTGATTCCTGTGTGGTTGGATATAATTTATCAGTCACTAGCCAGCAAGCTAGGGTAAATTACACCTTGATGGGGATGATAAGGTTTAACTTTAATTTTTTATATTCTTGGAACGAACTAATCAAAAATGAATATATACTTACGATTATCCAGTTATAAAACTGTATAGTGCCATTTAACTAAATTAAATTGAAAACCAATTATCTCTACGTGCAATTTCTCCTACTTTAACTACTTTTGATGCAACAAAATTTCTACATTTAGCCTCAGCAGCAGCAACTAAAAATCCTGGATAAAGCCCTGGTTCTCTGGCAATTTTCTGTGCAATATCATCAGGTAGAGAATCTGTTGATACTATACGAATAAATTTTTGATAAGCATAACGTTCGGACACCACACCTTTCAAATAGCTTTTTGATATGATGTCCAAAGCTGATTGCCAGCTAAGTTGTTTTTCTCCAAGTAATTGAATCGCTACACTTTGCCAATATTGCAGCACTTGAAGGTCAGTTCCATTGTATTCACTTAGATACTTTGAATATAAATCGGTGGGATTATTTGAGCGAACACCTAGCAAAGTTACTGTTCTGGCATTTAAATACTCTGGCAGCGACTTAACATTAAATATAATTAAACGGGTGCTCGATTGCTGTGTTACTGACACAGCCTCTTCTACAGATTTATACAAACGTTGCCAGTTATCAACCGATAATTTTTCTAAAAAAATATCAATTGATATAGCAAGTTGTTCTAACGTTTTCAGACTACCCCAAGTTATTAAAAGCAAAACTGCAAACATCTTGTTCATTAGATTATTATCTGTTTGCTCAAATAGCTTTTGCCAGTAGGATACTGTACCCGCTCTCAATCTTGCATAACGTGCCCTTCTACATAAAGAAACAGAGTCATCAAAAAGGTCAGTAAAGTCTTTAAAAGTTTCACTTTTAGATTTAATTCCACTAGCAATATTAGCAAGATGGAAAAATACCCACCGTTCACCAAACAATGAACGAGCTTTTTCAACTAAATTATCCCAAGGCGTTATTGCAGTTGCCCATTCAGCTACAGTATGTTGTGATTCTTTTTCTACAGTAGTGAAAATTTCATCGCACTTATTTAATACATAAAAATTTGTGGTTACTTGGATTTTTTGTCTATCGAGGGAAGGAATACGTACTATTCTATTATTAGAATAAATCATCCTTTCTTCTTGCCATATATGGGACAATGATAATGGATAATAGTAAACACTGAAAGCTATGGCATATCGCTTTGCATCTAAGGCATAACTTAAAAGTTCTAAAATATATTTTGGACGCGGTTGAACATCAGTGCTAAAGTCTCCGCTTAAAATCGATTCTAAGGCAATCTTGAAATATTCTTCTGTGCTTTCCAAATAATCATATCGCCGCGCCTTAAAAATAATTTCAATGCGTAGTGGGTTACTAATCTCATCGGAGAGGACTGTATTGAGTTCGCTTACTGACAGCCTCGATAAGCTACCAAAGTATAATCCATATTCAAGCCAGCGCGTGCGATCACCATTTTTTTGAGCAAGAACAGCTCCAAGCCATAACTTATCAATTTCGTCCGAAGATGCATTTGCTTTAATTAAATCAATAACATCCAAAGCATAGTCTTTAGGAGGAGCATTCCCTAAAATTGCAACGCAACGGGTAATAAGTTCATCTTGACCACAATCTTTTGGAAGTACCAGTGGATTACCTGAACCCTGCCTGCGACTGTTAGAGGTTAATAAGTACCGTAATCCAATACCGTCCAAAATCAGTTCTATAACTCTACGGACAGACTTGGGGTGTTGATTAAAAACCCAGTCAGACAGTAACATAGCAGCCAAGAGCCTTGGATAGCTGATCAGGGAATATCCATCCTCTGCAATAAGTTCTTCGATACGATCAATTAAATCTGCAAGCTCTCCTTTGCTATAGCATCCGGCATAAAACCTTGTAACATTTAGCCAGTAGAAATCACGCGCAATTGCATCAAACCGATCGGGTTTTGTTCCGGGCTTTTCGTTCCCTGGTGGAGATGGTGGAGCTGTAACGTACAGATGTTTTGCTGCAAAATATTCCCGAAGAGGCTGAACCTCAAACTCGTAAGTACCTTCAACACGAGATACTAAAGCACCTACACGTTCAACCATGCAAACCAATAAATCTTCTAGCAAAGATGCGGGATGACCTTCATTGGTAAGATAATCAGCTAATAAATTGTGAAGTTGTTCCCGCATGATACGACCAGTACCATTTTTTTCTTCAGCTTCTACGTGGAGTATCCATGCTAAATACCTATTGATGTCGATTAATAATTCACGATGATTTCTGACTACCGAAGTTTTTTCTGCCTCCCTATCGAAATAAAGTTCTATGTAACTGTCGTAAAGTGCTGTACGTTTATCAGGCAACGATGCAGTTTTTCTAAGTATTAGGCTAAATAATATGGTTAACTGCATTGCATTTCTAGCGAGATCCCGCAGGTGAGGCAGGTCTAACTTTTCCTGAATAACTTTTTTGACATCCTTGATTTGTTGTTGATCTAGCTTTCGAGCCTTCATCCAATTTTGTGCATATTCATCAATTAGTAGACGAGTAACTGAGCCTAAATGGTAGTAAGGAAATATATCCTCCGGGAAACCAGGTGAATCTGCAAATGCAGCCGGACGGCTAGTTACTATAACTTGTAGAGATGCTGCACTTACTCTGAGACGCTTAACCCCGGTAACAATCTCTTTGACCACTTCCCTTCTTGTTTCTATGTCAGCAACTTCATCCAGCCCATCAAAAACAAGAAGAATCGAACTTAGCTTTGCTACAGCGTGTAAATCAGCTACATCAAACTCAAAACCACCAGAATCATTTTCTATTTGAGCAGCAAGAAAAGACTCTAAAGATTTATTCCATTTGGGGTGTGGTTCATTATATTTTTCGGCAGAGAAGGGATTTTGTTTTGCAAGCCAAGAAGCTAAATCTCTAAGATCAACTCTAAATGGTAAACGGACAGATGAAAACTTATGTTCCTCTGGCAGCTTTTCAAAAACTTCATCTTCTCTGTACTGCTCTGGAATCAGTTGTTCTATCTGCTCTTTACCAAGAACTTGCATCCTATGCACTTGACAAATGTACTGGGTTATAGTAGATTTTCCTTGTCCAGGGGCACCTTCAAGTACTACATAAGGAATACGCTTTTGCACAAGTGGGTGAAGCAACATCGCTGCTGCTCCCACAACTAGTTGCTCATCTCTACCCCCATTAACCTCAAGAACTGTGTCAAACGGGGAAGATAAATCTTCGGAAGAAAAAACTTTTTTACTAGCTCGACGACGATGAAACAAGATATCACGAGCTATAGAGCGATGAGTAATTTGATAAAGATAGAGTTGTTTTTTGGTGGGTGCGCTATTCGGTGGTACAACAGGGACATCTATAAATAAATCCAGAAGCCTGTTATCAAGCTCAACCTGCTTAAATTTAACTTTTTGATCTATATCAAATTGATGTGTAACGTAAGCTCGAATCGCAGAAGCTCTTCTCTCCTTGTTTTCTGATAGTCCAGACTCAATTACAGACCTAATTAAATCTTGACCTGTCATCAGTGCAGGATATACCCACTTGAGATCCCATGCATTATCTAAACGTCGGCTTAAATCATCACGCCACCAACATTTTGATGGAACACCAAGTTCGCTGTTCAGTAATTGATTAGCTTTATCAATTGAGCCAGAATCAGGATGTGCAGTTCCTCTAATATTTGTAAGTAAAATATATTGTTTTGCTCCCTTTGGGATTTGCTTTTTAAGTTTTGCCGCTTCGCCCTTGAGAGTATCTACCAACCATTTGTGAGGGTCGGCTTTTGCTAAAGGTTCCCTTACGAACTTAACTTGGTACATTATGAAACTGCGCTCATCATCCTCACTGAGAGGACTTAGTGCATCTCTGCCACCATCAGGCTGTGCAACTGGAAAACATTGGACATTCGGAAACTCTTTCGTGAGTAGAGCTTGGCAGAATTGTTGAAAGGTTTCTGGATCTAAGTTCTCAAGGGGATAATCCATCTGTTTTCCTAGTTCGAGTGTTGTAGCAACAGCTAAAATAGATTTTTCGAGAAATTTTAAAGTAACAATATATACTAACTATTTTGATAAATTTTATTTAATTAGGCTTTTTACTCCTTGATTTCTAAATTCCAAGTTGTTACAGAAACTGTGATTGTTGTACTATACACATTACGTTCGGAATAACCAAAAGTAAAACTAATTTGCTACGCATTCAATGTAAACACAAAAAGTGTCACAGTGTTTTTACTGCTTTATTGCTCTCCAATGGAAATTAGACAACAATGTTAGTATAAATTAGTATAACTTCTGCCACTTCCCCATATCCCCAAACCCCAAAAAACATCTCTGACACCACCCATCAACCCACAACACCGGGACTTTAAACCTCGCCCCACAATTCGGACACTCCGCCAACAATCGCAACTGATGACGCTTACACCCCTGCATCTCCTTAAACTGCCACTCAATTTTGTGACAAGGCGACTCAGCATAACAAGCCCCACACAATCGAATCGGCTCAAGCTTCATACCCACCCCAGCAGGTGGTAACATCTTCACTAACCTATCAACATCAACCCCCACCACAACAGCCAATTTATCCAACTGCAGACGAGAAGGAGGAGGGTTAAACCGAAACTTTTCCCAACGAGCGATCGCACCCCCAAGTCCTGCTGCTTTACCCAACCCAGACGGAGTTAAATCATTGCAGTAGCGAAACCTTCCCAAAAAATGACTTAAACTTTCCCCGTCTAGCGGTTCAACTTGAAACAACCAAGGTTTAATATCTTCCCCTTCCATCACTTGTACTCAGCAGCAACTTCCTTCAAAGTTTCCAAATCTATCTTTTGCAATCCTTTCTTCAACGCCCGAATCGCAGTCTCTCGTTTAGCTTTTTTGACTTCAGCCTGTTCTACTTTTTGACGCTCTTTTTTGGTTTTCTTTGGTGTAGAAAAAGTTTCCCGTTCCCGAACTTCTGCCAAAATTGACCGATTGCTCACAGCCTTACCCGCTGAGCGCACTTTACGACTGCTAGCTTTTGCCTCGTCTAACGAGAGTTCCTCCGTCTCCAAATCTTGAGCATAAGCACGAGCTAGGAATACCTCTTTATCTCCCTCTGTGCGGTAAACCAAAATTGTGGTGATGTCTCTGGGGTCATATCGGAGAACAACGCTCTTAGCTGCATAACCTGCTAAATGCTCACCTTTGTACATTAGGTTTTCAAATTGCAAGTAGCCGCCTCGTTGGATTTGCCGCCGTGTTTGCTTCATCAAGCAGATATCTAAATCTCGCTCGGAAAGTATAGCTGGCGTTGCAAATAACCCAGATTCCCAACGTACAAATCTAGTCTGATCACCCATTCGTGCATCTAGGTCGCGGTTATACCAATTCACGATGTAACGCACCAAACGCTGCTCTAGCTGCCGCAATGTCCAACAGGCTTCTTTTTCTGCTTCTTCAGGTCGCTGTTGTACATTCGATCCTGTATATCCTGACAAACGAGAGAATAACTGTGTGTTGAATGTCTTAAAAGGACGCTCGACAATACCTCCTTCACTGGGGCGATCGCGCAAATGGCAAACAAATCCTAACTGTACCCCTATCTGTTGTAGGTGATTGGAACGAAAATCCTTACCCGCATCTGTATAGAAGTGTTCTGGCAACCCAGAAGTACCCCATTCTTCATGAAGCCCATATTCAGGACTATACTGCTTAGGCAAGATAGCATGACGCAACGCCAAAGCCACAACCTGAGAACTGGGTGCATCGTATCCCAAGTTAATGCCCATGATGCACCGCGAATAACTATCAATAACTGTTGTGAGCCAAGGACGACCGAGAATTTCACCATGCTGGTCTACCAACAAAACATCCACACGGGTATGGTCGCACTGCCAAACTTGGTTACTGTGTTCTACTTGTAAATCTTTCCCGTCACGGGTTTTAACTGATAACCGCGAACCACGCCAACCCGGAGAGCGAATACTTTTAGCTTGCTCAATTTTATCTATTAACGGTTGCAAAATCCGATAAACCGTCATGTGGCTTGGAGGCTTAATTCCCAGTTCATCTGCTCTCGCCTTCGCTTTAATAAAAACCTGCTGGCGAGTCATTCTTTTACTACCCTTATTACCTTCCTTATAAGTCTTCAACACAAACTCTTGCCAGTCTTCATCAACTCGATGCTTTCCTTTATCGCCTCGTTGATTTTGTACTAGCCCAGCCAAGCCCGAGTGTTCCCACCTATCAACCAGTCGCCTGACTGTGCGTACCGACTTGCCAAGTTTTTCTGCTGCTTCTTGGAGGCGTTGAGTATATGTAGTGCGATCGCTATCTTCTAAAAGGCTTTGAATCACCTCCATTTTCAGCAATGCTTCATCCGAAAGTTCAGAAACAATAACGTTTGCTGAAGCTTGATTGTTATTAAGATCTGCGGAGCTTGCCTTTGTAGTAGAGGTTTTAGAAAATTCTGCATCTTGCATACAGTGTTTTATTAAAACATAGTTGTATTATACTAACTTGGTGACAAATAATTTGTTAAATTTTGAAAAATCATGATTTTTCCTGGCTTCTGGGGATTGACAATTAAATTGTGAAATATCTGGTATTTGACATCTAATTTGTGAATGCAACCTGAAAGCGGCGTGACAGCTTTAAATAGCAAAAACCCTGGCATAATCCTTGCAATGACAGGGTTTTAGAGATTTTTAAATCATGTGACAGTATTTTGTTAAATTGACAAATAATTAGTTAATGTACAGCAATTAGCAGAATCACATGACCAAAGTCAAGAGCTAAGCAGGTGTTAATTGCCCATAGCGACCTACGCGGTGGTGACCAACTGAATTGATAAATATCACTGTTGTGTGATGTGGGGGCTAACTGTATACAGAACTCTCTGGCATCAAAGACCCACAGCAAATAACCCAGTTGTTGGTTGCCACAAGAGCATCAACAAAAAAGCCAGTATATTTAGCTACATTTGTATCAAACACGTGTAATTGAAGAATTGTCGCATCAAAGTGAGTTGGGTCGGGCAAAGAGGGGGAAATAGAGGGAGAATAGTTTTGTTATCGAAAACAGCCATTTTCGCGCCCAATGCTATGTCCGACACACCATATCCACAAGAGCGTGCATTTCATAAGGTGAGCGATGACACCGGATTTGATGACGCGGTGGACAGGGTGGCATCGTTGCAACTCGCGCTCAATGCTCCGATTGAACGGTATTTTGCGCCAACTGAGGATGAACGGGATATAATTGCTTTGATGCTGGCCAACATCCGCGCCCCCAGCACTCGGCTTGAATACAAGAAAGATTTGCGAAAATTTTTTATGGCCATGACAGGCTTGGAGCCGAATGTTGATAGCGTGTTAGAATTTTTGCACCTTACCGAGAAGCGGGCGGTGGCGGTGGTTTTAAAGTATAAAGCAAAGCTACTGGCACAGGGGTTGAAGGAAGCCACGGTCAACCGTCGCCTTAGTGCCCTCAAGTCATTAGTCAAATTTGCCCGCAAGACTGGCGTGTGCGTTTATTCCCTTGCGGATGTGGAACTGGAGAAAGTCAAATCCTACCGCGATACCTCTGGGGTAGATGCGTCTACCATCGACAGTGTAATCCGGCAATGCTCACGCTCAACAGTTAAAGGAAAAAGGGATTATGCGCTGTTGCGATTGTTGTGGGAGTGTGCATTGCGCCGGAATGAGGTGAGTCAGTTGAATGTCTTGGATTTTGACCCCCATGAGTGCAAATTGCGGATTCTTGGTAAAGGACAGGGAACTAATCATGAATGGGTGAAGTTGTCAACTGGTGCAGTAGATGCGATCTCAGATTGGTTGCAAGCGCGGGGCAATATTACTGCCTCTTGCCCGCTATTTATCTCTCTCGACAATCGCACTCCAGGGCATCGGCTCACTGGGGACGGTATCCGTAAAATCGTTGTGAAGTATTTTGGGGAAGCGGGCGTGAAAAAATTAATGTCGCCGCACCGCATTCGGCATTCTGCTATCACGGCAGTCCTAGATGCTACGGACGGAAACGTCCGCAAAACACAAAAACTCAGCCGCCATGCTAAGCTGGATGTACTCATGCAATACGATGACAATCGGCAGCACGACCAGGAAGAGATGACAAATTTGTTAGCAGAAATGCTTGGTAATTAGATGTGTTAAGACGCTAATTATGTTGCTTCCATATTGTATCGGCACTTATTTCACAGGATGGTACAATCCGTCATCGGAGTGAAACTCCCATCCCATACTCATTGGGTCGCGACTGCGGGACCATTTGATAAATTCCTTGGCTTCGAGTTTTTCTCTTTCTTGGACGAGGCTTTGGGGGTTGACGCCGAGTCTTTGGGCTAGATTTTCATTTGGGAACGGTTGCAGTTCCACTTGTGGTTGCTGGAATTGGCGTGGATATGAGAATGATTGCTTTTGAGGTTTAGTTGTACTGCTGTATCTTCCAGAGGTGATCGCTCCTTCAAGAAGCGCAAGCCGCCGAGTAACTGCTTCTAACTTTGTTTCCAAGTCGCTTCCAGCAGCAAGATGGGATTCCAATTTTTCCAACCTCATCTCAAGCTGCTTGACTAATTTACTGCTTGCTGCAATATCGATATCACTGTTGCTATCAATTACTGATATCAAATTCTGCAAACCTTGCACTACTGCTGCTGTATGCCCAGAGCGGTGCCGCCGGGATAGTTCGCGAAACACTGGAATGAGCGCAGTGGGGACGCGAATCATCTGGCTAGGTGGGGTCACATTATTTTTGTCGGACTTGTTTTCTGGCATGTTGATATCAGTAATGATATCTTGTTGCTATCAATAGTTATGATATCATCTAGCTGGATGGGGTCACATTATTTTTTGCCGGTTCGTGGACAAACTTATTATCACATTGCTAACATGAGTCGAGATGCTTTGGTAGTAGGTATTAATAAATACCCGTTCCTGAAAGACTCTTCAACAGGTAGCTGCCAGCATCTCACAACACCAGCTCAAGATGCGGAAGTGATCGCCCAAATTCTAGAAACCTACGGGAACTTTCGAGTCAAGCGCTTACCCGACAGCAACATTAATGGAAAATTGCAGGTTGACGCAGATACAACTGTCAAGGCACAAGAGTTAGAAGAAGCGATCGCTAACTTGTTCCTCCCAGATAGTAGCAAAATTCCAGAGACAGCACTGTTATTTTTTGCAGGACATGGGTTACGAAGGCGTTTGGGAAGCTTAACACAAGGTTTTTTAGCAACCAGCGATGTCAGTAAGAGCAAACATTTGTGGGGTGTGTCGCTGCGAGATTTATGGGATATCCTACAGCAAAGCCAAGTAAAACAGCAGGTTATCTGGCTGGATTGCTGTTTTGCTGGAGAATTGCTCAACTTCAAGGATACTGAACTAGGGCGACAAGGTTCGGAATGTGATCGCGCCTTTATTGCTGCATCCCGTGATTATGAAGTTGCGTATCAGCAGTTAGATGGTAAGCATGGTGTTCTCACAGGGGCACTTTTGGCAGGACTTAATCCCGAATTAGTCCCAGAGTTTGAATGGATCACAAACCGAACACTAACAGTTTCGATTGGACAAAAGTTACAAGCATACTACGAAACAACAAAAATTCCCCAATCTCCACTGATTAACAACCACGGCGAAGCCATTAAGCTGATTCAAGGAAGGGCTAAACCGCATTCACAAGCTCAATCCGATGCCAAGAACTTTCAAAATCTTAAATTAGACGCTAACACCATCAACGAACTGGTGAAGCTGCTTCGACCTTTTTTGGAAGATGAGAGAAACCGTCATCCATTTTTAGTTGTAGCTTTGGGTACTGATGCACCTGTGTTGCAACATATTAATTGGGGTGGTTCTGTAGCGACTTTCATACCCCACATGTTGGATAAGTTAGCAAATATTGGCGGAAAACAAGCACTTTACGCAGTTTTGGAATATGCGAAAGCACAGGTAGGACAAGATATAAAGGAACGTATCAATAAAATTATTCATCAATTTGATTTAGGTGCTTCTACAGAAACGAAGATTGTTACCTCTGATTGTTCGTCTGACCTTGAAAAGTTGCAACAAGAATCAGATTATGTGCTAAATGATATACAAAGTGATATAGGTGGTTTCAAGCTTGACCGAACTGCTCTAATTGCTAACGCTCAAAAAGAGATTTCAAAAGCATCACTAATCGAGATAGTTGGTTCATCTGGGGTTGGTAAGTCAGCCGTATTGAAAACTCTTGTTGAGTATCAACAAAAGGAAGGTCAAGTTCTAGTCCTTTCAGGAGATCGTATTACTGGGACAGGTTGGAGTAGTTATGCTGCCACTCTACAACTCAAGCAGCCACTAAATAAACTTCTTGTAGCATTAAGCGAAAGTTCTCGACCCACTATTTTCATTGATGGGATTGATCGGATTGTCGAGATAGGTAAACGTGCTGTTGTGAATGATTTACTTCATACGTTAAAGGAGATTCCACTTAGTGAAGATGGTTCTCGGCATTGGACAGTTGTGTTCTCGGCACGGGAAGAAAATCTTCAGGAAGTTTACAGATGGTTGAACTGGCAAGCACTAGGAAAGCCAACAAGATTGCAAGTACCGGAATTAACCGAAAAGGAAATCCAAAGTGTTATCAAACACAGTCCTCGACTCAAACCACTATTATCTCTTAGTCAGCTTTCGCCGATTCTTAATAATCCATTGATGTTGAGGCTTCTAGAAGACCCGCGTATGCTTCCAAATCCAGAAGATTTACCACCTGTTGCTACGGAGATTGAAGTAAGCAATGTGTGGTGGCAAAGAGTCATCATTGGTCAAAATTTTATTGTTGGTGAAGCCAGAGAGCAAATACTTAGAAATCTAGGTGAACAGGCTGTTAAATCTCCTGGAATTCGACTCCGCATTGAAAATGCTTATCCAGAAGCAGTTGTTTCTCTAAAACTAGATCGGATTCTTATTCAAGATCCTGATCGGCGATTGTTTCGCTTTGGTCATGACTTACTTGAGGACTGGGTGATGCTTCGCGTACTAAATGAATATCGAGAGGAACTGCCTGCTTACCTCAAAGAGTTGGGTGAACCTTTCGGTTTATTGAGAGCTGTTCAGTTACTGGGAGTCGCTCTCCTGGAAAATCATGCCACGGCTGAATTTTGGATAAACTTGATTGAACAAGTTGAACAAGCTTCGGAACTTTCTCCTAGATGGCGGCAAGCGTTATTAACTGCGCCTCTAGTATCTCCACGTTCCTGCGAATTGCTTGATAAAGCTGAACCGCTACTCATAGCTGATAATGCACGACGGCTTATCGAGTTACTTGTTGCGGTACGCACGTTGGAAGTAATGCCGAACTTTTCACTAAAGTCTCTATTTACAGAAGCAGAGCTAAAGTCTACCGACCGCTTAATGCCACTTTTCATGAGCAATCCAATCCCAAGATGGTCAGTATGGCAACCTTTCATGGGTTGGTTGCTAAAACGGATTAATGATTTACCTACTAGTGTTCGTCCAGAATTTGTCAAGCTAATGGAAATTTGGCAAGTCAACTCACCTACAGGCTCAATTTATCGAAAAGAAATTGGTGAAATAGCGATCGCATGGTTTAAGGAAGCGGAAGCGAGGAGAGATTGCTAATGACAAGATATAACGGATACGAGAACCGATTGCACAGAATTGTCCTATATTCAGCAGATGTTTTGCCAGAGAAAGTTGGAACTTACCTTAGTGAACTCGCCAAATCTAGGAATGATGACACAAAAGAGGATGTAATTTCTAAAATTCAAGACTTCAAACCTCTTGCTGATTCCATTCCAAGAGAATTTGTTGATTTTGTAATCAGTGTGCTTATTCAAAAGCCCATTAATCTAGAAAATCACCCTAATACTCCCAGAAGAATAACTAGCTCACTAGAAGATAGAAACTTTGGTATAAACGATAATTTGAGTTTCATGCCGCCTGCACCTGTTCAAGGACCCTTCTTATATCTCTTACTTAATAATGAGGATGAAGGACTGCGGCTAGTCCATACTCTCACCAATGCTGCATCTGAAAAATGGCGCGAGTATCAACAGCGAGAAGAATTTGACCGACCTAAATTGACTCCCCTACCAGTCACTATTAACTTACCCTCTGGTTTTCGTGAATTTTGGGGTGATACTCAAGTTTATTGCTGGTTTCGAGGAACAACTGTTGGTTCATATCCAGTAATTTCTGCCTTGATGGCATTAGAAGAGTGGATGGAGAGACAGATTGAGGCAGATATAAATGTTGAAGCCCTTTTTGAGAAAGTATTGAGCGGGAGCAATTCTGTTGCTGTGCTAGGTATTTGCTTAAGTATGGCACTTGCTTATCCTGAAAAGTGCCTAAAAGTAGCGTTGCCAATTGCTAGCTGTCCTGATATTTGGGAAATGGACATAAGTCGTTTAGCTTATGACAGCACCAATTCATGGAATGGCTTTAAGGAATGGGATGAGAGCAAGAAGTTATATTATGAGGTTTTGGAAAGGCGAAATAAAAGACCGCAGCGCTCGCGGGAGATTAGAAGTTTAGCAATGTACTATGTTTTGTCGAGTAATGACTCTCTAAGAGTTCCATTCGAGCAAGCAGTTGAGAAATTTACAGAAAACCTTCCTTTTCGTTATCAAGAAGAAAAATTAGATCCAAACGCTGTGGCTGCTCTCCGAGAAAAGATGGAGAACTATCAAGTATTTGGGAGGAGAGAAAATTATCGACAACAGCAAGTGGGTGAACATTGGCACATCTGGGTTGAGCGTCCCGAAGAAATTAGAAAACGCAATGAGGAGCTTCTTGCCCCTAACTTTGAATGGGAACGTTGGCTTGGCGTATACCTATGGGCAGAAGAGACTATAAAAAATGGTAAAGCACAGGAGAAAATGACTTTAGAAGAGGCTGTTGCCGCAGCCAAGGAATTACAAACATCTGAAGACTTTACTCAATCGGATCAAGAAGATATTAGTGGTGTTACCCGTCTTCAAGCAATAGCTGGTGTTGCAGCAGCAATTCTTATTGCAGATTTTGAGTGGGCAAGAACACAGAATCATTTGGAATGGTGTCGCGCCATTCTACTTGCGGCTGCTCGTATGGCTGAAGCATCCATGTATGCTTTGTCACCGTCTAGCGTGAAAGTTTATGCTGGTCGAGGTTTAGCCTTACTGGCTACTCATGGTGTAGCAGATATTGAAGTAAGGCAGCAGATTCTCCAGTTAATAAGTGAGTCACTGAGGCGCTTTTCCCATGCTGGAGAAGTGGTTAAAGCAGTATTTGGTGGTCTACAAAATGCATGGAATGTTGATCGAGTATTGTGCTGGAATGCTTTGAGCCTTTGTCTCTCGCTATCTATAATTCCTGGGCAACTTCACTATGGAACTCGTGTTGGGCAATTTGAAACTAGCTTTGAGGAGCTCAAGACTTGGGAAGACAATGTAATTCAGAATCACTTTGACTATTTAGCAAAAGATGAAATACCTGAATTTCCAAAAATCCCCACAGCAAAAAATATTGTTTTTGTTCACGAACATACTCAGTATGGGCTTTATGCTTTGCCACTTACAGAACTGTGTCAAGACTCCAATACAAAAGACAAATTAATTCTGCTTTGTGAAAATTTATTAGCTCGAACAATTGTAGACAACTTACCAGTGAAAGGTAAAGCCTATTCCCAGTCCCATAAGCCCTATACGTGGAATCGTTTTATCTTTAATTGGGCAGCATGTTTGGCAAAATCGCTAAGTGTTGAGGAAACTCGTCAGCACATTTTGATTCCACTGCGAGACAATTGGTCTCAGGTTCCAGAACTGACAGCCGATCTTCTAAATGGATATATAAGTCATCAAATTGCTTACGTCGAGAGACCAACAGCACAAGCTTTAGAAACATGGAAAGAAATTTGCAACTGGGTACTTGATAGTCCAGAAATTGCTAGAATCGCCAGTTATGACTACCTTAATCGGGACACTGGGGAAGTTTTACAACTGATCGTCTTTACCCAGCATGGTCGTTCTCGTATTAAAGATGATTGGCAGCACGCCCACCTTTTTATTGATATTTTTGACAAGTGGGTTAGCGTAGCTGGTCATAATTCTTACGCCTATAGCCATCTTCTTACAATGCTCAATGGTATTGGCTGGCAGTTTGTGCCAGAACCAACACTCAAATGGTTAAATCAATGCGCTAATAATTCTGTTCATGACCTTTGGAATGAACAGAGTGGGAATGGAAGACGGACAGCCGAATTATTAAACCGTATTTGGAACGGCTTTGAGCAGCAGATTCGTAATGATAAGGCAATCCTACAACAGTATTCTAATCTGGTGTATCGATTGTTGGAAGCTGGTATTCCCCTTGCGAGTATACTTCGACAGAAGTTGGAGGGGCGGAGAAGTTCAGCTTGAACTCCCTATAGGTATGATTCAACGCCAAGCAGAGGAAACACTCAATTCTACTTCCACTGGTACTTGCTGTAGATATAGCGAAAATTATCCATATAATCACAGGATCATAACTAAGGAACTAAACATTTAAATATTATTGAATTTGCTATAGGAGTAAAGATATTGACTATCCAGCTATCACAACCTGACTTCCAACGCCTCACTCGCATTGTCCAGAACTTACCCGACTTTGCTAACGTGCGCGATCGCCGTCGTTTAGTTGCAGGTGCATTGCAAGGTGTAGCCCAAGCAGATACTATCATGGCGCGGTTAGATTTAGATGGTTCGCCGATGGGTGTTTCTGTGGAAGTGGTGCGGTTTTTCTGCCAATTTGGACGGGTTGCTTACGATAAAGAAGCTCTTGCTGTCTTCCTCAACTATATTCAGCCCTTTACTGGGGATGAGGATAAAGATTTTATAGTAGAACTATTTCAGAATTATCCACTTGATGTCCCAGCCAGTCCTAGCCGTGGAATTAACAACTGGAGGGGAACAAATAATACTGCTGATATCAAAGAAAAGATTATTGGGGAAAATACGTTACGCGATATCTACATTTTAAACTTGGCTCTGGAAGCATCAAAAGCTGTGGTTCGTATCCGTACTCCCGAAAGTTTGGGTACGGGGTTTATGGTTGCAACCGATTTACTCATGACGAACAATCACGTTATTAAAAATCAGGAAGTAGCACAAAAAAGTCATTTTAGCTTTAACTACCAACTCGATATCAACGGTAAAGAATGCCCAACACAGATTATTGGAGCTTTGCCAGATGGTGCTTTTTACACTAACAAAGAACTGGATTTTACAGTAGTAACCCTGAAAGATGTTCCCGACTTCAACAAACCCTTAATCTTCAAAAGTAAGTTGATGCGACGAGATGACCGCGTGGCAATCATTCAGCATCCCGGCGGTCATTTGAAAAAAATCTCTATACAGAATAACTTTGTCGCCTACGCCGACAATCAAGTATTGCAATATACTACAAGTACAGAACCAGGTTCATCAGGGTCGCCTGTTTTCGATGATGATTTTCTAGTGGTTGGTATTCACCATAGCGGTGGGATGCTTCCGGAACCAAGTACGCAGCGAAGGTATTTACGTAATGCAGGTACAAGTGCGATCGCTCTTTTAAATGACCTGAGAAACAACGCACCAGAAATTTATGCTTGTTTAGCGATATAGTTAGGCAATGGCAATAAGTAGGGACATTATCCAATAATTATTGCATCTGCTTAGACCGCTTATGCAAAGATAAAGGCAGCGTAAAGGATATTTAATGCAATCGCTAGGCATGAGTACGCCCGTATTAAATCGCTTGGTCTTCAACCAACCTGTGGATGATTTCATCACAGATATGTTAAGGAATCTGGTAGCTTTAAGCGAAACTACTGCTGGTAAACCTGCACTTTGTGCTTTGTAGGAAGTGATTCGTGAGGATGTAGGCGAAAACGTAAAGGTAAGTATAGATGAACTGCTGCAACAAATTCGACAGGAACTGAAAAAACAGTAACCACCTTTGGGAACTTGGAGATGTATGCATATCCTTAATGAACATTCAGGTTCGGTTGCAGGGCAAACGCATCTTAATTGGGTCATAAAATGAGGTAAGATTAAGGGTTAGCATTTTTGCTGGCACTCCAGGCGATCGCTGCATCCCCTACTTATGGCTTTTTTACGAATCTGATGAGAGAAAAATACGTTGCAACTCCTCCAAACTTCTAAAAGTAGGCGATGCCCCAATTCCTCGCTGCCGCTTACGGCTCGCAAGCAAACATTGTCTGTGGGGGTAGAACAGGGGAAACTGTCGCCAAAAAGAGAGCAGAGAAACTTCCACAAATATTCGCTCAAATACTTGCCATACTGATATCTTGCACCATTTTCAAAAATGTGAGAGAAACCGGGTTTATTAACGATAAATTAAGGGTTTTAGCTTTACTGATTCGCACTCTTACCCGGTATAAGAGCGGTGGTGCAAGATGTAAGATACACCATTTGCTGTCGAACCTGAAGTCCGTTTATATTTCGGACGGGTCTAATAGTTGTTATTTGACTTGTCAGAGATAATCTAGACAGAAGTGATGACCTTTAATAGATAGTTGTTGTCTAAAGCTGCGCTTGGGTCGTTTCATCGCAATACGAACTCGTGCCGAAGTGTCTCGACTTAAAAGATTTAAAGACAGACGCCGTAGAAGAGAAAAATTAAGAGGGGCGTTATCTTTACGGATACGGCTAGCATCTTCATGAAAAGTGACATCAAGTACCCAATGTACAGAATTCTCTATGGAACATTGGCTACGAACAGCATGAGCCAAAACAAGAGCATCATACTCTAAACTACTGATGTAAAAGCGCACTTCAATTGTAGTTTTGTTCCACTGTCGCTACTACACCACCATGCCCACACTCATTAGTCCCGACCATTGTTGTTGGTTTGGTAGTCCATCGAACTGACAAACAGGAACACGACCATATTGCCGGATTTCAATCCGACCATGACCACTCTCTGTGGAAGAATGGTAACTGTGTTCAATGCCTTCAAAATCATTACGAATAGCTTTCTCAAACCAACGACTCACCAAGTCTGAGAGTTTACCTTGATTCCCGAGGAGGGCTAGAACGTAATCTGCCTTTTGATTAATGATCGCGGAGGCAATTTCTTTGTGACAACACAAGCGCATCGATTGTAATGATACATCCAGTAATATCTAGCAACTCCAGCAACTTGGGGATTGCTGTAATTTCGTTGGATTTGGAATCTACTCTTAGCTGTCTCAAAACTAACCGATGTTCACTTGCCCAAGCGCTGATAACATGAATTGCTTTTTGTCCCTGATTGCGGTCAAATGATTGACGTACTGTTTTCCCATCGATAGGTATTACTTGAGCACCCGAGTGCGTAGGTAATCGACTCCACCCAACGATGAAAACACCGATCTAATGCTTTCGGATCTAGGAAGCGCAAATACTCTGGCAATGGTGTCATGAGAGGGAATACCGTTGGGCAGTGCTAAAAACTCTTGGAGCCATTCCTGTTTGGCTTGAGCATAAGTTTCAATCGCACTCGCAGCTTCCGCTCCACTGAGGACAGCTAAAATTGCAATAACAAATATAGTTGGGTGCCCTAGGAGTCCACAGTTTTAATACTATTGAATTACCGTCAAAATCCTTATACATTCCACTGTAGAAAGTAGGATTTAGGCGGCTAAATTCTTGTATTGGGACAGGAGGCGAGTCATTAAACTTTTTGGGATTATAGGTCTGACCTTTTCCCAACGCTAACTCCAGCTTCTTGGCTTGAACCGCTTCATGAGAAGAAGCGCGAAGCTGCCACTTAATATAACTAGAATTCCAAGACTTTACCATTCCAAATGCTTTCTTAATACAAGCGCGTCGCAGATCTTGCGGCATATTAATATGCAAAGGAATTGGGGGGCTTGGTCTTTGTTTTGAGATGACTGTTAAGTTTTCTATAATGTGATACAAGTCATCGGACTTAGTGTTTAACAAACCCAAGTTATCCAAAAATACTTTAACAAAGAATTCTGTCGTGTCCGCATAAAGCTCTTTGGTATTGACTATATACTTATACAGTTCATCTCTGTAAGACGTTTCTATCTTTGCCCTTAGTATTATTGTTTTTTGTGCTTGAATATGCCCTTTAACTCGCTTCACGTTATATCACCTCCTTGTTATTTTTTATGTGTCTATCTTATTAGACAATTCTATTCACCCTGATTCCGAAAAAATCCGATTTATTCCATGAATCCTTAACCAGGAATTACGTCTGTGCCAAGGAAACTGCTAGGTTCCCTAAACATGTGGGGATATCGTCTTTTTGAAACCTAGTGAGACGCGCACACTGGCACTACTCTCGAATTGGCTGGCAACCAAGGAAAAATGTTCAGGCTGCCCACAACCTCAAAATTGCCCTAGCGACTAAAGCATATAATCAACAAGCCTCTTAATTGGAGTGGGAGGAAGATTAGGATGAAAATGGAGTCACCACCAAACCTCCTCATCACAGATAGTTGAAGTGCACTTCCTCAAAGTTGTTAAAAAAATTGACATCAAAAATTAAAATATTACTGGCATAATGGATTTGCAGATAAGCGCAACCAAAAATAAAAGAGGAGAAAGAGAAAATGCCTAAAAATTATCGCCCAAGGTATCCAGATAATTGGGAAGATATCGCTAATGCTGTTAAACGTTCTGTTAACTGGAAGTGTAGTAAATGTGGGTTACAGTGTATAGCTCCTGATCAGGACACCTCCGAGCTTTCGCGTTCCGAAAAAATGGCTATAACGCTTACAGTACATCACAGAAATTACATACCTGAAGACAATCGCTGGGACAATTTGTGGGCTGTCTGCACTGCTTGCCATCTGTCTTATCATACTAGAAGAAAGGGAAATGTATCGCCAGGACAATTATCTTTATTTTGATAACTTATTAGAAATTCTTACATTAACCATTGACCATTATTTTAACTTCTATTTTACCTGGACGTGGCGGCATTGGCAAAACAAAACTGCTCCATACCTGATGCTGTAGGCGAAAGTGTTACAACCGCGTAATACATAAATATTACTTGGGAAAGCTGCAACGATAAATTGCAAGCTCCATCAATGTAGCATACTAAACTACATTTAAGTAATACACTCGCCAACAACATCAGTTATCACTCTACAGCATAATTCGTAAATTGGCTTTTAGCTCTTAGCTGTGGGTTCCAATATTGAAGAAGGCAGAA